>NZ_JBXWSF010000027.1:0-45881 GCF_059613285.1 Ruegeria sp. BHSB058
ATGGCGAAGCGGCGGATTTCAGCACTCAGAATGTTGGAGATATAGCTTGACCCTATCCCCGCCTGTTCCATTGCGGTCGCGTCGATGAGCACCTGAATCTCCGGAGAACGGTTGGCCCGGAGATCCTTTTCGAAACCCGGCGGTACAGCAACGACAAAGATGAAACGACCCGCATCCATCTCTGCCGTACCCGTCCCGGGCTTGATGTGCACCACGGGCTGGAACTCTGGTGGAAAGAATGCAGCGGCCAACGCACGAGAAAGCGGAGAGTTGTCTTCATCCGAAAACGCAATTGACGCGTTGTTGACAGACGTTGAAACTCCGGTCGCTTCCATGATCGGTGACAGAGTGAACGACCAAACCAATAGCGCCATCATCACCCAATCGCGGCGCAGGCTTATCATCTCCTTCAGTCCAAGCCAGAAAATGCAATGCAACCGTCGCATTTACTTCTCCTGAGCCCGAAGCGCCAGTACCGCAATTGCTGTAAACACCGGTCCAAAGCAGGCCAGCGCCAGAATATCGGGGCCAAGCGCTTCCCAGCTGAGACCTTTGGTGAATGCGCCGACGTTCAAGTGCAGGAAATAGGACGACGGCCACAGCGATCCGATCGTCTGCGCGCCGGGCTCCAGGGTCGAGACCGGTTGCAGCAGGCCGGAAAACTGGATGGTGGGCACAACCGAGGCGATGGCGGTTGCAAAGGTTGCGGCAACCTGGCTTGACGTCATGGTTGCGATCAGCAAGCCATAGGACGTTGTGGCCCAAACATAGAGGAGCGCGCCAATCGCAAGTGGAATCGGATTGCCTTTGAGCGGCACACCGAAAACCAGAATGATCATCCCGGTCAGAAGCAGAAAATTGGCAAATGCGATCACAATATAGGGGATCTGCTTGCCGATCAGGAATTCGAGCCGCGTCGTGGGCGTCACATAGAAATTGACCACCGAACCCAATTCCCGTTCCCGCGCCACACTGACGGCCATCAGGATCGCAGGCAGCATGATGAGCAGGATCGCGGGCATGGCAGGAGCCATCGCGGCTATGCTCTCGAAACTCTGATTGTACCGGAAACGCGGCTCGATCCGGGCAATCTCTGCTTTCTTCGCGCCACTGTTGTCGGCCAGAACGTTCAGAAATGTTTGGTGCAGCCCCATGGCATAGCCTTCGACCGTCTCGCCTTTGAACGGGATTGCCCCATCCACGATCGCCAGAACCTCTGTCGGCTCGCCCGAGCGCAGCTTGCGTCCGAAATCCGGCGGTAATTCCACGACCAGAGAAACTTCGTTGGCGGCCAACCGACGATGCCCTTCGGTTGCAGAGGTCAGTGGGGTCGTTGGCTGGAAGTACCGTGACCCTTCGATTTCGGCAACATAAGCTCGGCTTTCCGGGCTTTGTGACAGGTCGAAAACCGCAAAGTTCAGCTCCTCAATATCCAACGTGATCCCGTAGCAGAAAACCAGCATCAACAGGGCTGAACCCAAAAACGCGAAAGCAAGCCGAACTCGGTCGCGCAACACTTCTATCGCTTCACGTCGAGCATACGCCAAAACCCGCCCGACTCCTCCTCCGGTTCCTGCGCGCGCTGTGTCAACCGGGATCGTCGGAGCCGAGACTGGAACTGGCGGATCGGCGGCTTGCAGAACGGACACGAAGGCGGCTTCCAGACTGTCGACACCTTCCGCCGCAATCAGCTCATCCGGTGTACCTTCGACAAGAACCCGACCCGCATGCATGAACGAGACGCGGTCGCAACGTTCGGCCTCAGACAAGAAGTGGGTTGAGACGAAGATTGTCACGTTCTCCTGGCGTGCCAGTTCGATCAGAAGCTCCCAGAACGAGTCGCGCGCCTCGGGGTCCACGCCTGACGTCGGTTCATCCAGAATGAGAATTCGCGGGCGGTGGATCACAGCGACTGCAAGTGACAATCGTTGCTTGATGCCAAGAGGCAATGACATGGCCAGCGCATCACTATGGGCTCCTAGAGCGAAGCGATCCAGCAATTCGTCGATCCGCGCATCGCGGTTATCGATCTCGAAAATTCGGGCGTGAAGTTTCAGGTTCTGGCGGACAGTCAGTTCGCCATAAAGCGAAAATGCCTGACTCATATAACCGATTTCTCGGCGCAATTGCAGGTCATGCGCGTCAGCAGGCCTGCCAAACAAATAGGCCTCGCCCGAACTCGCGGGCAGCAGGCCGGTCAGCATTTTCATGGTTGTCGACTTGCCGCAGCCATTCGACCCGAGAAAGCCGAAGATTTCTCCAGGCCTGATAGCGAAATTGACGGCATCGACTGCAACGAAATCCCCAAAACGACGGGTCAGGCCGCGTGCGATAATAACAGGTTCAGCGGTGGTATGTGGGCTTGGCTTTTGTTCCTGGCTTTGCTGCGGTGTCTTGTGTGTCCGGAGCCGCCTATAAGCTGTTTCGAGGTCTTCTTCGTCGCCCTTCAAATCTTGGGGCGCCCCCTGGAAAAGTACGCGCCCCCTATCCATGGCGACAATTTGGTCAAATTGCTGAGCCTCATCCATATAGGCCGTTGAAACCAGTACGGTCAGGTTGGGGCTGTCCGCCCGAATTGCGTCGATCAACGCCCAGAATTGTCGACGTGACAGCGGATCGACGCCGGTTGTCGGTTCATCCAACACCAGAATTTCCGGATCGTGGATCAGTGCGCAACAAAGCCCCAATTTCTGTTTCATGCCGCCTGAGAGTTTGCCCATCAACCGATCGGCGAAGGGTGAAAGCCCCGTCGCCGCCAACAGCGCGTCGATACGGATATCGCGTTCCTCCGGGCCTTGTCCGAAGATGCCCGAAAAAAACTCCAGGTTCTCTCGGACCGACAGTTCGGCATACAGGTTGCGGCCCAGCCCTTGCGGCATGAAAGCGATGGAAGGGCACACGCGGCGACGATGTGCCGGATCGTCGATTGGACCCCCAAGCACATCAATTGTTCCGGCCTGCAGTTTTTTCGCTCCAGTCACAAGCCCCAGCAGGGTTGACTTTCCGACCCCATCCGGCCCGATGAACCCGGTGAGCCGGCCGGTGGGAAGTTCCAATGATACTGCGTCCAGTGCGACAACCTTGCGATACCGATGTGTGACGTCCTGAACGCGGATCGTTGCGGCTGCTCCGGCACTCATTCGAACAACTCAGGTGGAATGCGCCTTTCCAGAGCGTCTGGCCATACGGCGCCAGACGCGAGGCGTATCACCGCCATACCCCTCAGTCCGGTTTTGACATGTTCTATCCGCTCCGAGACCAGTTCCTCTGGAATGCGGACGCGGACCCGAAACACCAGTTGTTCGCGTTCGCTCAGTGTCTCCACCTGCTTTGGTGTGAACTGAGCTTCGGGCGAGACGAAAGTAACGGTTGCCGGGATGGCATAGTCGGGCAGGGCATCAAGTACGATGCGCGCTTCGGCACCGATTGGCAAAAGACCTGCTTCACGGGCCGGAAGGAACACTTCCATATAGATGTTTTCAAGACTGAGAAGGGTCAGGATCGGCTCTCCCGCGCCGACGACTTCTCCGGGCTCAGCCAATCGATAGAGGACCCGTCCGGGCATGGGGGCAACAAGGGAGCTGTCCTCGATCTGTGCAACGATCCGTCGAACCTCGGCCTCGGCCGCCACGATCTGGCTAGCCGCAGTTGCAACGCGGGCCTTGGCCGCGCCCAGGACAGCCTCGGCCACTTCCTTGGCGGTTACGCGTGCCTCGAACACGGTTTCGGAAATATTCTGGCCGGCCAGCAACGCTGTCGCGCGGTCAAATTCCTGCTTTGCCCTGCGCTGTTCGCTCTCTCGCTGGACGACCACGGCCTCGGCTTCGGCCTTGTTCTGGCGCGCCAGGGCAACTTCGGCTCTGGCTCGATCAAGTGCAGCCGACAACTCATCCGTATCCATTTCGACAAGGATATCACCAGCCGAGACAAGTTCGCCTTCTGCTGCCATGATCCGGGCGATGCGCCCGGCGCTGGTCGGGGCGATTTCAACCTGTTCAGCCTCGATCCGCCCGTTGCCCTGCACAAAGCCGGGCGGCAGTTCTTCGCCGTTCCTGGCGATGACCACATACGCCACTGCCCCTGCCAGCAGGAGTATGGTTGCAAAAGTTATCGAGCCTGCCGTCAGTTTCATGAACAAGTGTCCAACTGTTGACGATGCGCTTTGAATATATTTTTTCCCAACCCAACCTACATTGCGATGAATCAAACGGCAGTACTGGCCTGACGACGGGTACCTATTTGTCGTTGACACACTTCCGACGCGGCTAAGAGCGATCGGGCATCGAGCCATAGTTTCCAAAAGGCGGGAACGATAAGATCGTTTTACTTTGATCTATTCGACAAGCAATATCTTATTCAAAGATTTTGGGAGGACCACCATGCGCACGCAAGTCGCCATAATTGGCGGTGGCCCGTCAGGGCTGTTGCTGGGCCAGCTACTCCATCGAAAGGGTATCGACACGGTCGTTCTGGAAAGGAAAACCAGGAACTATGTTCTCGGCCGCATTCGCGCGGGGATTCTGGAAGTCGGATTTGTCGAGCTTATGCGCGAGGCAGGAGTATCGGAAAGAATGGACAGGGAATGCTTTGTCCATGACGGTACGGTGATCTCTTATGGTGGTACGGAATTTGGCATCAACTTCAAGGAACTGACCGGCAGTCACGTTGTCGTCTATGGCCAAACCGAGTTGACACGGGACCTATACGATGCCCGCGAGGCCGCAGGTGGCAAGGTCATTTTCAATACAGACAATGTCACCATTCACGGCGCAGATACCGATACACCGAACGTCTCCTACATGGTCGACGGCACCGAATACCGCATCGATTGTGACTACGTCGCCGGTTGTGATGGGTTTCACGGGGTCAGTCGTCAGACCGTTCCCCTGACCGTGCGACGCGAATACGAAAAACTCTATCCTTTTGGGTGGTTGGGCGTTCTGTCTGAAACTCCACCTGTGAACGACGAAGTGATCTATGCTGGATCCGACCGTGGCTTTGCCCTGTGCTCGATGCGCAACGAACATCTCAGCCGGTACTACATCCAGTGTTCCCTGTCCGACAGCCCCGAGGATTGGACGGACGCCGCATTCTGGGATGAACTCAAGCGCCGCGTTCCCGAAAAATACGCGGAAAATCTGGTGACCGGCCCATCGGTCGAGAAATCAATTGCGCCGCTCAGGTCTTTCGTTGTCGAACCCATGCGCTGGGGGCGCCTGTTCCTTTGCGGGGATGCCGCCCATATCGTACCCCCAACCGGGGCCAAAGGATTGAACACCGCCGCCAGCGACATTCACTATCTCTATCATGGATTGATGCAGTTTTTTGAGGAGGGTGACAGTGAAGGTATCGACCGCTACTCGGAAAAGGCATTGGCGCGCATATGGAAAGCAGAGCGTTTCAGCTGGTCTACCACCAACCTGCTGCATCGCTTTCCATATCAGAACGAATTCGATCTCAAGATGCAGCAGGCAGACATAGATTTCCTGCGGGAAAATCGCGAGGCACAGTCGGTGTTTGCGCAAAACTATGTGGGGCTGCCATATTGATGTGGACAGGATGTTTGAACCCAAATCGTCCGTTTCATGTTGCCCTGTTTGCCGATCAGAGAAACGAGGTTTCAAAGGAGACGCCTGAATGAACGACCGATTTCGCGACGGAATGGAGGTGCGCCGGAGAATTCTGGGTGACGCCCACGTTGATCGTGCCGAAGCGGCAAAGTCGGATTTTGATGAACCGTTCCAGACCCTGATCACCGAAGCGGCGTGGGGCACGGTCTGGGCCTCGGATGGGATCAGTGACCGCGAACGTTCGATGCTGACACTTGCCTTGTTGGCGGCACTGGGAAACTTTGACGAAATCCCCATGCATATCCGCGCCACGGCTCGGACCGGGGCCAGCAAGCAGGATGTGTTGGAGGCATTTCAGCATGTGGCGATCTATGCCGGTGTGCCGCGTGCCAATCACGCATTCAAGCTGGCCAGGCAGACCTATGACGAAATGGAAAAGGAATGACAGCCAAACGCGCGCAGCACCAGAATAAGGGAGGAGAGATCTGACAATGTTGAAACCAGGCGAGTTCTATCAGAGGGATCGTGAATGGCATCCTCCGGCCCTCACGCCAAACTACAAGACAAGCGTGTCGCGCTCACCTCAGTACTCTTTGATCTCGTTGCAAAACTCGATCGGCGAAGTCACGGGTCCCGTCTTTGGTCACAACGACATCGGCCCGAATGACAACGATCTGATCTACAATTACGCGCAACCCGACCAAAGCGCCATCGGCGAGCGCATCATACTTCATGGGCGCGTTCTGGACGAAAATGGTCGACCGGTTCCTGGTACCCTGGTCGAGATCTGGCAGGCCAATGCGGGCGGTCGTTACCGGCATAGGAAAGACACCTACCTCGCGCCGATCGATCCGAATTTTGGTGGCTGCGGCCGAACCCTGACTGACGAAAATGGATACTACTACTTTCGAACGGTCAAACCCGGGGCCTATCCCTGGCGAAACTGGGTCAACAGTTGGCGTCCTGCACATATCCACCTGTCGATATTCGGTAGCGCGTTTGCGCAGCGTCTGATCACTCAGTGCTATTTCGAAGGCGACCCGCTGATCCCGCAATGCCCGATCATCAACACCATTCCGGACCCAGACGCAATCGAGCGACTGATCGCGCCTTTGGATCTGAACTCTACCATCCCGCTCGACACAATCGCCTACAAATTCGACATGGTGCTCAGGGGGCGCCGTTCGACCCTGTTCGAGAACCGCCTGGAGGGGAACTGATCATGCCGCAGGAGCTCAGATACCTCAAGGAAACACCGTCTCAGACGGCTGGGCCGTATGTCCATATCGGTCTTGCGCCGGGGGCAGCCGGATTTGACATATACAAACACGAACTTGGGCACGACATCGCAGGTCCAAATGCGAAAGGAGAGCGCATTCGCATCGAAGGTGTGGTGATTGATGGCACCGGCAGCCCGATCAAGGATGTGTTGCTTGAGGCGTGGCAAGCCAATTCCGAAGGTCATTATGCACACCCGGAAGACGAGGGAGAGGTTGAGGTCGGATTTCGAGGCTGGGGCCGCGTCATCACCGACTTTGACACCGGCGAATGGGCATTCGATACGGTCAAGCCCGGACCGACCCGGGGGCGCAACGTTGGCGTTCAGGCCCCACATATCAGTTTGTGGATCGTTGCCCGCGGCATCAATGTCGGACTGAACACGCGCATTTATTTCGACGACGAAGTCCAGGCAAATGCTGCTGACCCGGTGCTTAACCTGATCGAATGGGAACGACGGCGCGATACTCTGATTGCGAAGCGTTCCGAACGGGACGGGCAGGCGGTTTATCGCTTTGACATCAAGCTGCAAGGCCAGGATGAGACCGTTTTTTTCGATATCTGAGGCAGTTTGTTCATCGCCCGGTTCAAGTTGGCCGGCGGACCCATCAGCAAAGGCCAAGCCATGACCAAGCCCTGCATCATCTGCGTTGCCATCACGGGGTCGTTGCCAACAAAGGCCAACAACCCTGCAGTCCCTATTACCGTGCAGGAACAGATCGAAAGCACCCACGAAGCGTTCGAAGCAGGGGCTTCAATCGTCCATGCCCATGTTCGGAACGACGACCAGACACCAAGTTCGGACCCCGAAAAATTTGCCCGGCTCAAGGAAGGTGTGGAAAAGCACTGCCCCGGGATGATCATCCAGTTTTCGACCGGAGGACGCTCGGGCGCAGGGAAAGAAAGAGGTGGAATGCTGCCTTTGGCACCCGATATGGCCTCGTTGTCGGTAGGCTCGAACAATTTTCCCACGCGCGTCTACGAAAACCCGCCGGATCTGGTGCGATGGCTCGCTGCTGAAATGCGCAAATACAACGTAATCCCCGAAGTCGAAGCCTTTGACCTCAGCCATATTCTGAACGCCATTCACATGCATGGCGAAGGCATTTTGCCGGGCCAACTCTATGTGCAATTCGTTATGGGGGTGAAGAATGCGATGCCCGCTGACCGTGACGTATTCGACTATTACGTCAAAACCATGCAGGCCCGTGCACCAAACGCTGAATGGTGCGCCGCTGGTATCGGGCCGAACCAGATTGTTGTCAACGAATGGGCTATTGCCGCCGGTGGTCACACGCGCACTGGCCTCGAAGACAACGTCAGGCTCGACAGAAGTAAGCTAGCGCCTTCCAACGCGGCGCTGGTAAGACGCGCGGTCGAACTTTGCGACCGCTATGATCGTCCCGTGGCAACATGGCGGCAGGCAAGAGAGATGCTGAAGCTCGCAAGAGCTATTCCCGAAAAATGTTAACTGCAAGGCCGGGAAAGAGAACTATTCACCGACAGTCAGCGTGTCTAGGTACGGCTGTGGTTCGGCGGCAGCGCGACTCTGGCGCGCAGACGTTTTTCAACGGCACTTAACTTGTGCGCCGCCTGATTAAGCCCAGGCTGGCGCGATCCTGACAACTGGCGAGTTGAACAAGCCGGAATGACAAAGGGCCGGAATGACCGGCCCTCTCGTCAGACTATCGGCGGGGTTCATCCAAGTACGGCTTTGACGGCCTGAACTGTCCCGGCCACAACCTGATCCGCCTCTTCGCGGGTCAGGCAGAAGGGTGGCGCAAAGCCGAGGATGTCGCCTTGTGGCATGGCGCGGGCGATGATTTTGCTTTGCTCCAGCAATTTGGCCGATACCTGCGGGCCGATCTTGTCGGCTGCGTCAAAGAAGGTGCGACTGTCCTTGTCCTTCACGAACTCAACAGCGCATAGCATCCCTTCGCCGCGCACGTCGCCGACATTGGCATGGTCCGACAATGCCTCGGCCATGGTGGCATTGAGGTAGGCCCCAACGTCGCCGGCATTTCGCACAAGGTTCAACTCGTCAATCAGCTTGAGGTTGGCAACCCCTGCCGCGGCCCCGATCGGGTGCGCCGAATAAGTCCAGCCGTGGCCGATCGGGCCATTTTCATCCGTGCCCTGTTCCAACACTTTCCAGACCTTGTCCGAGACGATGGATCCGGAAAGCGGCGCATAGGCCGAGGTGAGGCCCTTGGCGATGGTTATGATGTCGGCCTCTATCCCATAGTGATCCGAACCGAACATGGTGCCGAGGCGGCCAAAGCCGGTTACCACCTCATCTGCGACCAGCAGGATGTCGTGTTTTTTCAGCACCGTCTGGATCGCTTTCCAGTACCCTGCGGGCGGCGGAACGATGCCGCCGGTGCCCAGCACCGGCTCGCCTATGAAGGCTGCGATTGTGTCTGCGCCCTCGCGCTCGATCAGCGCTTCCAGTTCGGCCGCGCAATGGGCCGCAAACTGGTCTTCAGTCTGTTTCAGGTCGGTGCGGCGATAGTAATAGGGCGCCTCGGTGTGGATCACCTGTTCCACCGGCAGGTCGAATTTCTTGTGAAACAATTCCAGCCCGGTCAGTGAGCCGGTAACCAGACCCGAACCATGATACCCTCGCCAGCGCGAGATGATCTTCTTCTTCTCGGGGCGACCCAGAATGTTGTTGTAGTACCAGATCAGCTTGACATTGGTTTCATTTGCATCGGAACCGCCAAGCCCAAAATAAACCTTCGACATGTTCTTGGGCGCCCGGTCCAGGATCATCTTTGACAGCGTGATCGAGGCCTCGGTACCGTGACCCACGTAAGCGTGGTAATAGGCCAGTTCGCGGGCTTGCTCTGCAATCGCCTCGGCAATTTCCTGACGACCATAGCCGACATTCACGCAATAGAGCCCGGCAAAGGCATCCAGCAGCTTGTTGCCGTCACGATCTTCGATAAAGACGCCGCTGGCGGTCTTAATCACGCGGTTCGGGCTTTCCCCCCGAGCGTGCTGCGCCAGATGGGTCGAGGGGTGGAAAAAATTCTCGCGATCCCACTGGTCGAGTTGGTCGTTCTTCAGCATCAGTTTTCCTTTCTCATCCGTGTGGATCACGCCCAGTCACGGCAGACGTATTTTATTTCGGTAAATTCTTCCATGCCCAAACGGGCCCCTTCGCGACCCAGGCCGGATTGTTTGGTGCCGCCGAACGGTATGGGCGCGCCAGTGACCTTTGTGCGGTTGACCGCCACCATGCCATATTGCAACGCCCGGCTCAGCCGGTAGATACGGCGTGGGTCGTGACTGTGAACATAGGCCACCAGCCCGTATTCGCTGTCATTGGCTCGTGCAATCACTTCTTCCTCGGTGTCGAAAGGAGTGATCGGGGCGACAGGGCCAAATGTTTCCTCCGACATGATCAGAGCGTCAGCGGGTACATCCGTCAGCACGGTGGGTTCATAAAACAAAGGACCCAGCGCGTGACGCTTGCCACCACAGGACAGCTTGGCACCCTTGGCCATCGCGTCCGCCACATGCTCTTCCTGCTTCTGCACCGCCTTTTCGTTCATCAATGGGCCGATATCACAGTCATCCAGGCCCCGTCCGATTGTCAGAGCCTTTGCAGCTTCGGTGAACTTGGCACAGAATTCTGCATAGGCCGGGCGTTCGACAAAGATCCGGTTCGCCCCAAGGCAATCTTGTCCGGATGTTGCAAACTTTGCCTTGATGGTTTCGGCAACCGCCCGATCCAAATTGGCGCCTTTGAAAACAATCACCGGCGCGTGTCCACCCAATTCCATCACCAGCCGTTTCACCGTGTCGGCGGACTGGCGGTAGAGCAACTTGCCGATGGCTGTAGAGCCCGTGAATGACAACGCCCGGACCCGCTTGTCGCGCGTCCACGGCTCCACGATTGTGGCGGCCTCTCCGGTGACGACGTTGAACACACCGGCAGGGATGCCCGCGCGTTCGGCAAGTTCTGCCAACGCCAACGCGCTGAAAGGGGTTTCGCCGGACGGATGGGCAACAACGGTACAGCCTGCTGCCAGAGCCGCAGCTGCCTTGCGGGTGAGCATCGCCGAGGGGAAATTCCAGGGCGTGATCAGGGCCGCAACACCCATTGGTTCGCGCCACAATTCCACTTCAGCATCAGGCAGGTGGCTGGTCACGCCTTCGATATTTGGGCGTTTGGCTTCCTCGGAATAGAACTCCACAAAAGCTGCGCCGTACTCGATCTCGCCGCGGGCTTCCGACAACGGCTTGCCCTGTTCCAGCACCATGATGCGGGCCAGGTCCTCCTTGTGATCCAGCTGCAGCTCGTACCAGCGGCGCAAGATCTTTGCGCGCTGTTGGGGAAGAAGTGCGGACCAAGCCGGAAAAGCTGCCTGAGCAACCTCAACCGCACCAGATGATTCCTCTGCCGAAAGGCTTGCGACATGACCGAGTTCGGTTCCGTCTGCCGGGTCGGTGACAGGAAAAGATCTGCCATTGGCGGCAGCACACCATTTTCCATTTATATAGGAAAAAGAACGTACTAATGCCTTGTCTGCAATATCTGCGCGAGCAGAGAGAGCGGTTTCTGTCATGAACAACCTCCAAACCTTCGCAGCCGATTCTGCCCGATCGCCTTAGAAGTTGTGGCCGAATTTGGCCCCGCTGACAGAAGATTCATCTGACAAGGACCCTGAACCTTTGCCTAACTCCGGCCTAGCAACAGTTCAAAGGGTGGAGGGGTTTGACCCTTGACCGGTTTGGTCACGACATATGTGAAATACCTCGACAGACCGATGCGGGCGTCCAGCATTTCGTCGATCAAACGTTGATAGGCGTCGATATCCCGGGTGATGATCTGCAGAAGATAGTCAAAACCTCCGCCAAGTGCCCAGCAGGCGGTTACCTCGTCATAGCGCTGCATCGCAGCCTCAAAAGCCCGAAAGCTGGCAGCGGTGTGATCGGTGATCTCTGCCGCAACAAACACTGTCACATGCGGCGCCAGTTTCCGCAGGTTGATGTGGGCACCGTATCCTTCGATCAACCCGGCTTGTTCCAGCTTCTTCAGCCGATCCCAGCAGGGCGTCGGCGACAAACCGATCCGGTCGGCCAGCGCGGCCTTGGTAATGCGGCCCTCGGTCGAAAGCACGCGCAGAATCTGTAGGTCGCGCTGATCCAATTGCATGTGATTGGTCCAATTACGCCTCGGTCACGCCAACAACTGCCAGACAATCCCCGGACTGGATCAGGCCGGGATAGTGGCGGCTGATGACATGGCCATCGCGGCGCGCGTGGTATTCGCGCGGTGGCTGCCCAGTTCGGTCCAGCGGCCAGACACGGGCGATCAGATCGCCCTTGGAAACCGGTTCACCCAAATCCACCATCACCTCATAAAGCCCGTCGCCTTCGCTGAACAAAAAGCACTCGTCATCGGGCATGGACAGGTTCACCGTTTCGTCGATCTGCATCTCGCCTTGCAGGATGCCGAAGTGTATCAGGACGTTGCGCAGTCCCTTCTTGGCAATCGCATTACTGCGGGCGGTGGAAGAGCCGCCACCACCAAGTTCGGTAGTGACGAGCACCTTGCCCATCTCCTCGACTGCGGTGTCGTACATACCGGCGCTGTCAATTTCCAGTAGCTGTACCGAGTACGGGGCATTGAATGCCTTCATCGCGGCGAAACAGGCGTCCTGTGTGGCCTTGTCCTCAAGAATATGGGCTGCGGCAAAAGGCACAAAATCCAGTGTTCTGCCGCCTGAGTGGAAATCCACTGCGACGTCGGCCAACGGCAGAAGCGTGCGCTGGAAATAGTCAGCGATCTTCTCGGTCACGGTGCCGTCAGGGCGGCCCGGAAACGACCGGTTCATGTTGCCTTTGTCGATCGGCGAAGTACGGGTTCCGGCCCGGAAGGCGGGATAGTTGAAGGCAGGGATGATGATCAGCCTGCCGGTCACATCTTCGGCGCGGGTCGTGGCCGCCAATTCGTGCAGGGCGATGGGGCCTTCGTACTCATCACCGTGGTTGGCCCCGGTCAAAAGCGCAGTTTTGCCTTCGCCATTCCGGATCACGGTCAGCGGGATCATGATTGAACCCCAGGCGCTGTCATCGCGGCTGTAAGGAAGTTTCAGAAAGCCGTGATGCACCCCATCCTGGTCAAGCGGGATGGTGGATGAGATCGGATTTTCCTTCATGGATCAGTCCTTTACGACCATTTTGCGCGGCACGTTTGACAGGCATTCCGGCCCGTTCGCGCCGATGCGAATGCTTTCGGTGATCTCGAAACCCCAGTCTTCCATCCAAAGACCCGTCATGAAGTGGAAAGTCATGTTTTCCTGCAGAACCGTCGTATCGCCCGGGCGCAGCGACATGGTGCGCTCGCCCCAGTCCGGCGGGTAAGACACGCCGATGGGATAACCGGTGCGGTTGTCCTTCTCGATGCCATATTTTTTCAGAACCTTGAAAAAGGCCTTGGCAATGTCTTCGCAGGTGTTGCCTGCCTTGGCCATCTCCAGCCCCGCATCCATGCCTTCAAGCACTGCTTTTTCGGCATCCAGGAAGGTTTGCGTCGGATTGCCCAGAAACACGGTTCTGGACAATGGGCAATGATAGCGGTGCACGACGCCAGCAATCTCGAAGAAGGTCCCTTCGCCAGACTTCATCGGCAGGTCATCCCAGGTCAGATGCGGCGCGGCGGCGTCGGGTCCAGACGGCAACAGTGGCACGATGGCCGGATAATCACCGCCAATGCCCAAACTTTCGTCAAAGCGCAGTGCGGCGTCATAGATATCGGCGACAAGATCGCATTTGCGCATGCCGGGTTCGACCTTGTCGAAGATCCGCTGATGCATCCGTTCGACGATCTTGCCGGCCTGGCGCATAAAGGTAAGTTCGGCCTCGGATTTTACCGCACGCTGCCAGTTGACCAGCGCATTGGCATCGGCAAAGCGGGCATTGGGCAGGTGTTTTTGCAACGACGCAAAAGCTGCGGCCGTGAACCAGTAGTTGTCCATCTCGACGCCGATATTGCCGCTGTCGTGTCCACGGTCCTTCAGTTGTGCCGAAAGGTAATCCATCGGGTGCCGTTCGGTCGACTGCACATAGTGGTCCGGGTAGCCGATGATATTGGCGGGATTCATAAAGCAGGTGCGCAGGGCGCCATTTGCATCCTGACCACGCCCATACCAGATCGGGTCGCCGTCCATGCCCAGCACAACGCATTGATGCACATAGAAGGACCAGCCGTCATAACCGGTCAGCCAGTTCATGTTCGAAGGATCGGTAACGATCAAAAGATCGAGTCCACGCCGCGCCATTTCGGCCCGGGTATTGCTGATGCGTTGCTGGTATTCAGCATGCGAAAAATACAGCTTTGGGTTTGCCATATGGGTAAGTCCTGGTTGATCAGCTGGTAATGTTGGTGCCTGCACCCGCCGCATTGGCGCGGGAACCTGCAAGTGTTGCTATAGCGGTGTCCTGTACACCGGTTCCGGTCAAGTCGCAGACGGTGATGTCCGCATCCGAAGCCCGGCCCGGTACCTGGCCCGCAATAATTTGGCCCAGTTCGGGAAATCTCCCTGTTTCGGTGACAGTGCCCGCGGCCAGTGCAGGGCGCAACTCGCCTTGCTTTACGGATTGTGCCAGCCGGTCCACAACAAACAACGTCGCGGCGGGGATCACATCTGGTGAAAGCTCGGTCTTGTAATCGGCATCAGAACCCATGGCAGTCACATGCTGTCCGGGCCGGAGCATTTCGGCACTGATCAGCGGTTCGCCGGATGGTGTGGTGGTCACAACGATATCAGCCTGCTCCATTACTTCGGCAATGCTGCCAGCGGTGACCTGGATGCCCAGTTTTTCCGCGCAATCCCGCGCACACGCCTCGGCTTTCTGCACATCGCGGCCCCAGATGACGGCGCGTTGGATATCGCGCACCAATGTCAGCGCTTCCAGTTGCAGCCGTGCCTGAATACCTGTGCCGAGGACGCCTGCGACTGTGCTGTCTTCCCGCGACAGATGTTTGGCCGCGACCGCACCGGCGGCGGCGGTACGGACATCGGTCAAATAGCCGTTATCCAAAAGTACTGCCTGCACGACGCCGGTTTTCGCGTCAAACAGCACCATCAATCCATTGAGGCTGGGCAGGCCCAGATTAGGGTTGTCGAAAAACCCGGGACTCATCTTGATGGCAAACCCGTCCAGCCCCGGCACGTAGGCAGTCTTTACGTCTACCTCCCCGTTGTACTCAGGCACATGAAAACTAAGAATCGGGGGCATCTGCACATCTTTGGTGGCAAGCAGGCGAAACGCCTCTTCCACGCACATGACCGCGTCACCATCCAGCGCAACAGCGTTGCGCAGATCGGATTCCGTAAGAATCTTGATATCAGGCATCCACGCTTCCTTGTTTTCGGGTTTCTGCTTCGACATCGACGTTTTCGCCATTGATGATGCGCTTGTGCAAAACCATGTCGATGTTCTGCCCGCTTATCAGCGACACACAGCGGCCAGGATTGTCAACCTTGCCCGACAGCAGCGCGGCAATGCCGACGCTGCCAGAGCCTTCGATGACCTGTCGCTCTTGAAAATACGCATGACGGATTGCCTCGGCGATTTCAGTTTCAGTGACAAGTACAATTTCATCCACCAACGCTTTGGTCATTTCAAAGGTATAGGCATTGTCCAACCCAATGCCTCCGCCTAGGCTGTCGGCCAGCGTCGCTTTTTCTTCGACCAGAATGGGTTTGCCTGCTTTCAGGCATTCGTACATGGCGGCGCCTCGTTCCATCGAGACGCCGATCACCCGTATTTCCGGGTTTGCGGCCTTCATCACCATCGCCACTCCGGAAATCAGCCCGCCTCCCGACAAGGGCACCAGCACGGTTTCCAGATTTGGCTCCTGCTTGAGAATTTCCAGCGCTACGGTGCTTTGGCCAGCTATGATATCGCGGTGATCAAAGGGGGGCAGCATGGTCATGCCCTCTGATACCAGCCGGTCGACTTCGACCTGCGCATCATCCTGCGAACGACCGACAATGCGCACTTCTGCGCCGTGGGATTTGATGCCGTCAACCTTGTTCCGAGGCACCAGTTCCGACATGCAGATGACGCAACGCACACCCGCCTGTGCCGCGGCATATGCCAGCCCGCGTCCGTGATTGCCGGTAGAAACGCCCACGACTCCTGCAGCGCGCTGGTCATCGGTCAGCGACAGAACCGCGTTGGTGGCGCCGCGCAGTTTGAAGCTGCCGGTGTTCTGAGTATTTTCCAGCTTCAGGGATATATTTCCGCCGGTCAACGTACTCAAGGACGGAGAGGAGGCCATGGCCGTCTTCCGGATACGTCCGGCAATCCGCGCGTGCGCCAGCAAGCTGTCCTGAAGGGTTATTTGTCTTTTCATCGGGCGTGTCCGTCTGCCTATAGTTCAAAAAGCCTGCCGTAACCCTGTCTCTGATCCGGAATTCCGGCCAAGCGCAGGCAACGCCAGACCATTGCCTGGTTCGAGCTTACAACCGGCTTGCCCAACGCATCCTCGATCCGTTGCACGCAAGTTGCGGCACGCAGAGCGGTGCAGGAGAGAAACAGTGCATCTGCCTGGCTGTCACAGGCAGCAATCGCGCCGTCGATAATGCTGTCCTCGGAAATCCGCGCCATTTGCCGGTCATCGGTCAGCCCAAAGCAGGTGGCGCTGACAACTTCGGGACCATGCGCCGCAAAGTACTGAGCCATTTCATCGGTTACGTCCGGGCTGTAGGGAGTCAGCAATGACACCCGTTTTGCGCCAAGGGCTGCAAAGGCATCAAAGGCAGCAGAACTCGGCGTGACGCAGGGCGTGTTCGGCTTGGCGGCGTTCAGATACCGGGTCACGGTATCATTGCCCAGCACGATTGAGGCCGCGGTACAGCAATAGGCGACCACATCCACCTCTTCATCCGGCAGGATCTGCGCCGCGGCCGCAGTCAGGCGCGGCCCGGTCTTCAGAAGCGTTTCCTTGGTGGTCGGATTTTCGAATTCGATCCGGTTCACGTAGACGCCAACCTGATCCGGATCACAGATTCGAGCGAAGTCGCGCTCAGACGTATGATCGGTTGCCAATGCCACCAGAGCAATCCGCTTGTTTACCGGGCGGGTGTCCAGCCGGGCGGGAATGCGCGACGGTGTGGTGTGGATATCCAGTGCCATTTTCGTACTCCTAAACGACAAGAACTGGCGTTTCGGCAAGGCTGGTCACCTTGTGCGAAACGCTACCCAAAAACACCCCTTCGAGCGACCCCAACCCGCGGCTGCCAATAACGATCAGATCGTTCTGGTGTTCTCTGGCAAAGCCGACGATTGTGCGCGCGACGGGACCGCCCTTGACGAAAGCCCGCACATTGGGAACGCCGACTTCGCTTGCAAGCGACTTGCCGCGCTCGGCCACTTCTTTTGCGTGTCCCCGCATGATGTCGTCCAGATTGTCGGGTTTGTCCGAACCTACTATATGCATCGAGGCTTCGAGCAGGGAGTGGTGACGATATACCGTCAGTAGGGTCAAATCGGCTTTGCACAGCTGCGTCAGTTTCGCCGCCTTTTGCAGGGCCGCCTCGGCCCCGTGAGATCCGTCAAATGGAACCAGGATTGAAGCAAACATGGGGATATCCTTCCCTTACTTGGCAAAGGCCAGATCACGCAGAAACAATGCTATCTGCGGGAAAAATATCAGTGCCACCGACACGCCCAGCAGCATCAGGATAAATGGCGGCGTGCCGCGTACGACCTCGGCATAAGGGCGTTTGAAGACCGCAATCGCGGTGAATATATCGCACCCAAAGGGTGGTGTGGCCGAGCCGATGGCGACTTGCAGCGTAATGATGGTGCCTACCAGCACGGGATCGATACCGACCGATTTCACGACGGGTGCAAAGACCGGAACCAGTACCAGGATCACCACGATCGGATCCACGAACATGCAACCGATGAAAAACGCAATTGAAATCACGAACAACACGCCAATCGCGCCCATCTCGCTGATACCGATGGCGCCCAGTATCTGCTGCGGCACCTGCGCGAAAGAAATCACCCAGGAAAACGCAGCACCAGCGCCAACCAGAATAAAGACGATGGCTGTTATGAGACCAGTGGATTTGGCCGTGTCATAAACATTTGCCAGCGTCATCGACCGGAAGACACCAACTTCGAGGATAAGCGCGTAAAGCACGCAGGCCGCTGCCGCCTCGGTCGGGCTGAAGATGCCTCCGTAGATGCCGCCAATGATGATGATCGGAAAGCCCATTGGCCAAAGCGCCTCCCGCATGGTCGTCAGGCGCTCGCCCCAACTGGCCTTGGGTTCGGTCGGAACGTTGTTGCGCACGGCGTACACGTAACTGTACCCGGAAAACAGGACGAGGATCAGCAGCCCGGGGCCAATGCCCGCGATGAACAGTTCAGCAATCGACGTGCTGGAAACAACACCATAGATGATCATCCCGATCGATGGCGGGATCAAAAAGGCAATGTCGCTGGCGTTGACGATCAGTGCCAGCACAAAGCTGTCTTTGTAGCCTGCCTTCAACATGCGGGGCCGCAGCGGCGAGCCGATCGCCACAACCGTTGCCTGGGTCGATCCCGAAACGGCGCCAAACATGGTGCAGGCAGCAGCGGTGGAAATCGCCAGCCCGCCACGGATATGGCCGACATAGGCCATCACCACATTGATCAACCGTCCGGCTGACTGGCCGCGCGTCATGATATCCGCAGCAAAGATGAACATCGGCACCGCAATCAAGGATGCGGGGCGGATGCCGGCCATCATCTGCTGCACCATCGTCTCGGTCCTGGCCAAATCACCGAACAGCATCAGAAAACCGATGAATGCACCGGCAATCAGCGGGATCATCATCGGGAAGCCCAGAAGAAGCAGGACAATCATGGTCAGGAAAATTGTTGCAGCCATTGAATTGCCCTCAGATCTCGATTTCTTCTTCGCTCTCATACCCTTCTTGCACATGGGTCGAGAGATAGATTTCGGGCGACGTAAAGTTACGCACCGCGGTCAGCAGATACTGGGTGCCGGTCATGAAGAACCCGGCAGGTACCCAGATCAAAATCACCCAAACAGGGATCTGCAACGCGGGCAACACGCGCCCGCGCGACGCCTGAGCGCCGATGTACTTCACCGAGTAGTAACAGAGCAGGAACATGAAAAATGCCGTGATCACGGCAATCACGACCATAAGTGCCTTGCGAACGCGTGGTGGAAACGTGTCATAGATGGCCGACATGCGGATATGACGGGCATGGCGTGCAGCATAGCTGATACCAGCAAATGTGATCAGGATGATCAGTATGCGGTTCAGTTCTTCGGAAAAGAAAATCGAATGCCCCAGCAAAAACCGTCCAACAACGTTGGCCACGGTATTGGCCGCCATCAGCAAGACGCCTGCGGCCAACAGAAATGATTCCGTACGGCTTATTGCGCTGTCCAGAACACCCAAAAATCCCGGCAAGGCCGAATCATGCGGATTGCCCATTTTCTCTCCCTATTGATTGGGCGGCAGGCCGGTAAAGTCCCGGCCCGTCGCGTTTCACCAAAGGGTTTCAGTTTGCTGTGGCCGCGAGGTCCGCTTTCATTTGCTCGAGAATGGCCGCGCCGCTATCGCCGGTCATTTCGACAAACTTCGCCTCAACCTCGGCTGCCGCCTCCTTGAAACACTGGCGCTGATCATCGCTCAGCACGGTAACCTGCATTTCCGGCTTGGCCTCCATGATCTTGGCCAGCTCCGTCTCTGCCGCCTGCTGTTGATACACAACCGTGTGGTCATAGGCGGCCTGGGCCGCGTTTTGAACGACCTGCTGATCTTCGGCGCTCAACCCGTCATAGAAATCCTTGTTGGCCATTACTGCCGTGGTGAAGTTGTTATGTCCTGCATAAGTGATGTAGTCGGTCACTTCGTAGATCTTGGTGGAGTAGAGGAAGAACGTCGGGTTCTCTTGTCCCTGGATAACATTGGTCTGCAGACCACCATAAACCTCGCCCCAGGGAAGTGGCGTCGGCGTGGCGCCAAAAGCCTTGTAGCTTTCCACCAGAAGCGGGTTGGTCATGACCCGGAATTTCACTTCGTCCAGATCGGAACATGTTGCAACCGGCGTTTTGGTGGTCATGGCGACCTCGCCTTCGGGGAACATGTTCAACAACTCCAGCCCCTGATCGGCATAGAGTGGTTTGAACATTTCATTGATCGCCTTGCTCTCTTTGTAGAAGCGCGCCAGATGCTCCTGATCAGTGGGCAGCAGGTAAGGGACAAAAAAGACCTGCGCTTCGGGAATCAGCGACCCGGTAAAACCTGGTGATTGGTCCACGAACTGCAGAATTCCGTCCTGAGTCTGCTCCATGATATCGGCGGATTCACCCAGGGTGCCATAGGGGAACAGCTGGATCTCGTGATCCGAGTTCGCCTCGATCTCTTCCTTGAATTTCTGGGCATAAATGCCCTGCACATCGGTCATCGCTTCTTCGAATGCATACCGCCAGGTTTCCGCCTGCACGGTGGTGCCTGCTGTCAGTGCAATTCCCGCAGCCGTCAGGACTCCAAATGTAAATTTGATGGATTGAGCCATAGTTTCCTCCCAAGATCACCGGTGCCGGAGCACCGTCGTGCTCGGTTTGAGAGAAATTGTACTGCATGTCAATTTATTTATTGTAGCATGACAATGTTAAAACGTGAAAGGGGCAACTCCCTCAGGCGGCCGCCTGAGCATACCGGCAATCAGCTCCAGGCCTTGCCGGAACCGCTCCAGATCCTGGATGCTGCCCAGCGAAATGCGTACTGCATTTTGCTGTGATGTATTTGGAGTAAGGAAAGGCGCATCCGGGGCGACCGCCACCTTCAGTTCGCGCGCATACGAGACAAAACTTCCAGTGGTCCATCCCTCTGTCAGCGGCAGCCACAAATGAAGCGCCGATGGGTGCCCCTGCCACCGCCAGCCGTCAAGTACGTCCGCCGCAATACGGTAGCGTTCGTCCAACGCGCGCCGCTGCCATTGCGCAAGTTCAACTGCGGTTCCATCCTTTACCCACCGGGTCGCCAGTTCGCATATCAATGGTGTCGCCATCCAGCCGAACACGACAATCCGCCCGGTCAATGCAGGCAGCAGATGGTCCGGCGCAGCCATGTAGCCTGCGCGCAACCCGGACACGGTGCACTTGGTGAAGGTTGTCAGATATATCGATCGTTCGGGCGCCAGGGCGGACACGGGAACAGGCCGGTATTCTGCAACAGGACCAAACGCATCGTTCTCTATGATGTACAATTCGTACTTTCGGGCGATTTCCACCAATTCCCTACGCCTGCCTTCAGGCATCATTCCGGCCGTGGAGTTGGCTAACGACGGAAGTACAAACAATACTTTAGCGGATTTTTCACGGCAATGACGCTCTAGCGCATCAGGGATGACTCCATCCGCGTCCGTCTCAAGCCCCACAAGGTTCAGTCCGAGATAGGAACATCCAGAAACCAATAGATGATGCGTGATCCGGTCAGATACCACCGTGTCACCCGGGCGGGTCAACGCCGACAGCGCGGCAGACATCCCGTGGCTGACCCCATTTGTCATGATGATGCGTTCCGGGGATACTTCCAATCCGCAAATCCTCAACCAATCCGCTCCGGCGGCGCGATGCGCGTCATGGCCAATATTCGGACGGCAAGACAAATAGTAGGTCGGGTCCAACCCTGCGGGTAACTCTTTCAACGCCTGCTGAAACCGCTCTGCATGTTGCTGCGAGAAAACCGGTCGAGAAATCGACAAGTCGAAACCGGATCCTCTTTCCGAGCTCAGTTGAAACGGCTGGTCGTTGGGTTTGTCAGGATCCAGAACGTAGCTACCCCGTCCCACCTGACCATCAATCAACCGTTGCCGCCGCAAACTTTCATAAGCTTTGCTGACCGTATGTACGCTCAGGCCCAGTTCTTCGGCCAGTTTGCGATGAGTCGGAAGCTGCGTACCCTTTGGCAGCTTGCCATCAGAGATCGCCCTCGCAATGGATCGCGCGAGACTGGAATGTATAGGTGAGCCGAGGGAACTGGGGTCAGGAAGCCAAATTGTCATGCGACATATGTATAATTGATCAGTACAAACTGGCAATACAAACGTCGGCTTTCAGATTTTTCCAGCGAGGCTTGTCGTAGCAGCGTCATTTCCTGTCTGCCGCCAATAACCCCGACCGTTCGCGAGTTAGGCAAGGTGCAACTTCTCAATATCGCGGCTGGGTGTGCGAAGTTCGTAGGGCAAACAGGTTTTCAGTCCTCGAGTCGCTACTTGTCGAGCGTGGTCAATATCCGGCTGTCCAACGACAAAATACGCGCGCTTTGGTTGCGGCTTTGATCTCGTAAGGCTTCGGCATAACCAACAGCAGACTCGGTTGTTGGCCGCATGCTCTCGAACAGCGGTTCGTCGGAATGAATGGCGATAATCTTGCTTTTACCAAGCGTGCTGTCATCGACCTGAAACGCAATGCCGCCGTTTTCCTGACTTTCCGCAATGGAATAGGCGACGCGCACTGACAAAGGTCCATTGCGTCCGTTACGGAGCGTCGAAATGTCGTTGTTCTGGCGTGAAATGTTGGGAATCAGATGGAACACGTTGCCGGAAACGTCCAACACCGAAACAGACAGAAAGCCATCCTGAGCGTCAGCAGGCAACACTATGTCGATAACCGGGTTTTCGCCAACCACATAATCCCCGGTCGGGTTTGGTGCGTTACCCGCTTCTCCGTTGCTGAAGTCTATACCGATTTCCCCCGCTGGCGCTGCCGGGAGAAAATTCTCGATCAGGCACAACGTCGGATTCAGGATACTGGTGTCGACGGTAACCGGGCGCTCTCCCCCAACCGCGCGAACGGAATCGAACAGGGCCGCACGTGTTTCAGCCGTTGCAACTGTTCCCTTGACCAGGATCTGGCTTTCGGGGCCGTAACCGGCGGCCGGAGGGTCCACTAGGTTCAACTCACCGCAATCGGCAAGGTTTTCGAGAACCGATGTAATTGCTTCGGCAGACAAAAACAGTTCCCTCAGTTCCACAGAAACATTGCCCTTCAATCCGCCGGAAAATCCCGCGCTGAAAACTTGTTCAACTTGTTCCTGGATACCCTTGTCACTCGTCAGGCCGTTGACCGACGCGTCATTCCCATTCAGCTCAAGTCTCCAGGAGTCCAACGGAGAAAGGGCCTTTATTGTGGCCACCACGTCCGCGCCCCATGTTTCAGCAATTTCACCAGATGCCAGTGTGAGTTGGGCGAATCCAGCGTCAGATTCCACGATTGCAGTGATTTCCTCTCTGATCTGTTCAGTCGGTACATTGCCAATCGCACGGGGAACGCCGTTTTGGGGCGCTTCCACAATCAGTGTATATGGGTTGGCTACGGGATAGGTTGGTCCCATCATGCTGTCGAATAATCCCGCTACGTATCCACCTGCGCCCAACAAAGCCAAGAAACCAACAAGCAAAATTACAACCAACCCACTGCGCGACCCTGTTTCATTCGCCTGTGGTGCAGGGCGCGAAGATTTTGGTTCCTTCATGAGCGCGGCTTGTGGCTTCGCCGGTTCTGGTTTTGCAGCACCCTTGGGCACGATAATCGTCGCATCCTCCAAAGGTGTTGTGTGCTCGGCCTTACGATTGGCAAGAGTGCGCAAAACCTCTGACGCGCTTTGAAAACGGTCGTCGGGGTCGGGAGCGGTCATCTTGTCGATTATCGACTTCAAAGGGTCCGGCACATCTTCTGTGTCCAAACGCTTTTTCTTATTCTCGACCACCTCCATCGGATTGCGCCCTATCTCGGGTGACTTGCCACGATAATTAGCCAAAAGCAGAGCGCCCAGAGAGTACAGGTCGGTGCGGGCATCCGTTTTGCCCGACAGTTGCTCTGGTGCGGCGTAGGCATATTTCCCGGCAAATTCGTTGCCGACAATGGTTTCTGCGCCGGGATTGGTGTCCTTGGCGATGCCAAAGTCGATAATCACTGCCTGCGCCGGGTCGCCGTTGCGCAGGATGATGTTGTCCGGACTCAGGTCCCGATGAACAATGTTCCTTGCATGCGCCGCCTCAAGGCCTTCACATACCCTCTTGCAGACTGTCAAAAGGTCCGCAGAAGACATCGGGCCTTCTTTAAGCTTTGCGTCCAATCCCGGCCCGTCCACATAATCCATCAAAAGATAAACGTGGCCATCGGCAGTTCGGTGATTTTCCGAATATCGCACCACTGCATCGTGCCGGATTTCACGGATTTCCTCTTCTCGCGTGAGCAGGACGAGGTAATCATCATTGCCCGAAAACTCTGCCTTAAGCACTTTTAGCGCAACTTGTCGGCCTGAAATTTCCGACTTGGCCCGATACACATCCGACGTGCCACCCCGGCCCAGGATCGCCTCGATACGGTAAGTATTATTTACCAAGTCGCCTGGCTGAAACAGGTCACCGGCGCGGGATTCGGTCATTCGGCCCCCATAGATCAATCGGTTGAAGCGAGTACGTTCTTAACCAAGCGCCTGGAATTCCACCCGACGGTTTTCATCTGCGCGGGTATCGTCCGAGTTATAGGGAACGGTTTCACCCATCCCGATGGCTTCCAGCCGGTTTTCCGGAATGCCGCAATCACCCACAAGATGACGTTTTACTTCCTTTGCACGCAGCAAGGACAGGTTTTGGTTATAGTCTGCCGACCCCGAACTGTCTGTGTGCCCGATGATTTGAAAGACCTGAACATCCACCGATTTCATGGCCTGGCAAAGCGAAGCGAGCTTGGGTTTCTGGTCGTCACGCAAGGCCGCAGAGTCAAAATCGAAACTGATCTGCAAATTGACCTGATCCTCCTTCGCGACTTCTTGATAATCTGTCGCTGCAGCCACTGTGGTTCCACTGCTTTCTTCGGTTTCTGCGGTCGTAGCTTGCGTTGAAGGCACTATAACCAAGCCGCGCGTTTTTTGCTTGTTGAACGCATCGGTCATCTCTTCTGCCGTCATCTCGCTCGAAGTTTGTGCGCTTGCCGCTTGCAGGGCGAACAACCCCACCGCGACCGATGAACAGAAACGAACGAGATTTTTTTTGAAGAACATTGCCCGGCTCCCTGGCGCCAAATGAAGAGTTCTCCTGAGATTAACCAACGGGAATTGGTGTCACAATCATTATGTGCATTTGTTGAGCCTTCGACGTGACAGTTGCAAAAGAGCATCCTAAAGTATCGCTGAGCGGTAAGAACGTCGGTTCACAGGGAAATAACTCATGCGTATCGTGCCTGCGATAATTCTGGCAATCGCAATTCTGCTGGCACCTATCATCTGGTACGTCTTCCCGATGCTTGTTTCGTCTGACGAGACATTTGATGGCCCGGCCATCGATTCAGGTGCGCGGATCGAAATTGAAATGCTCAGCCAGCAGGTCGAAGATCTGAGAAATCGCTTGGAAGAAATTTCCGGTGAAATCGGGCGCTTGCAATCCGGCAATGCCGCACCGTTACTTCAACCCGATAGCCTTGATGCGGATTCATATGGTTACGACAGCACGTCACCCAACGATATCATCGATGCCTATGCTCAGGTCGTTCTGATTGCCAACAGAAACAAGGTGAACCGAGAGTTGGAGATCGCGTCGCCATCATTTCTGGCTCAAACCTTCGGGCCGCCACGCGAGAACCTGACCGACACATGCCAAGCCATGACCAACGAGCGGTTGGCTGACAAGCTTATCCTCGAACAGGTTGGCCCGGTGCAGGTCCGTATGCTGAGACCCGCAATCGATTCTCTGCGTCAGGTCTTCGACAACATTCGAAGGACAGATCCGGACCTGTATGCCCGGATAAACACGGCCGGTTCGCTGTGTGTGCGGCTGATCCGGGGATCGACCTCATCGGCGTCAGCCCATGCTTACGGTTTGGCTGTGGATTTGAACATCGACGGTGTTCTGGACACATTGGGCGATGGGAAAACCCAGTTGGGTCTGACGATCCTGGCCGATTTCTTCCGCGAAGAGGGCTGGGTATGGGGCGCGGCCTGGGGCCGCGAAGACTCGATGCATTTCGAAGTCAGCCGCAACAAAATCGAGGAATGGATCGAAGAAGGCGCGCTTTAGCGGCAATCCACGTTTCGAAATCCGTCCTTGCAACAGAACCGTTCCAAGCCTTCATGAGCGCCCTGTTCTATACGGTCATTTCCTGTTCCGCGAAGGCAACCGCTTCTTCAGAAAGCACTTTCACTTCATCAAGCTCGCGGTTTTGGAATGCCATTTTCAATCGGTCCAACAAGCTTTCAGCTTGATCGCGATTTTGCGTCGCTGACGCGATGGCCCCATGGGCCGGTTCGACAAATTCCAAATACACACGGGCAGCGGCATTGCCATTCGCTATCGCCGCTTCTGCCGTTTCGAGACAGTGAAATGCAGCCAGAAAATTTCGGGCACGCGCGGCTTGATCGGCCTCGGCCAAAGCCGCATGAACCTGTCCAAGTTCTGGTTTGACGCAATTGCCCACGTTGACGCGCTGCAACTCTTTCGCACGGGCGACCAACTGTCTGAATACGCTGGCGTATTTTCCGTCCTGCAGGACGTCTTGGGTCACTTGTTCGACGATCCGCCGTGCAGTCTCAAGCATGGCCAGCGCACCCGCTTGATCAGGAAGGATGGCTCGAGCTTGCCGAAGTGTCTTTATGCACTCGGACAGTTCAGTCGAGAATTGGCGGGAAGCAGGTAGCTTTTTCAACCCGCCCACCATCGCGAAAATGCGGGCATAGACTTTGTCGAAGTCGTCATCTTTTTTCACGGCTGGCAACTTTGAAGCCAAATCCAGCCCCTTTGTGCCCACTCGCAATTCGGTACGCGCCTTTTGCAGCATGACAACCGCACCGACCCAATTGTCGCTTTTGGTAAAGTTGGCGGCGTCGTTCATCATCTCGCGGACGTCGTTCAGAACTGGCTGCGCCGGACCACCTGCTGGAGCAAGGGCTTCGATCCTTGCGATTTCAGCAGTAAGTTCCGTGACCAGGCGCGCATAGTCGGCCCCACGTGAGGCCTCTTGCATCATGGCAGTATGGCGGTGATCCTGCCCTTCGCATACGGCCAGAGCCTGCCCGATATCCCCGCGTGCGATTGCCGCCTGCCTGCGCTTTTCGTCTGCTTCCATGCGCGCGAGATAATCGAGAATGGCTATATCCCCCCCAGTGTGTTTCTGGGCCAGGGTCTGCTTGAGCCGCGTCTGAAACTTCTTCTCTTCCTCCAGGTACAAGACGGCCGCATCGTACTCCCGATCCAGAGCGCGAGCCGTGTCACGTTCCCGATCCAATACTATTTCAGCGTTTTCTCCAGCACCCTGGGCAATCAGATCGCGCGCCTTGGAAAGTGCTTTCGAAAGGGGGGCGGACAAAGGTTGCAACAACCGCGCCCCCCGCGGAGGCAAGGCATGAACCCGCGCCAAAAGTAACTCGAAATCTTGTGCAGTCCGTTCGAAATCGCCGCTTTCATCGGTCCGATCGCCGCCTTCGGGCCCCTGCGTATCTGTAAATCTTTCCAAAAAGGCTCGTTGGGATTTGGTCAGCATAAGCTTGAACTCCGGTTCAAAGCAGTCGGGAACAAAGATAGCCTAGGTTTCGGAATGTGGCGGAAATTTGTTGCTCCTCCAACATACTTGGCCCCGGATATTAACGAGAAACACACATCTCGGCTCTTTGTGCTTGCCTGATACGGCCCAAAAGGGGTTCTCTGTCAACTACCCGACCATTTGAATACAGTAAGGAACCAATGCGTTTTCCTCGGTTAGCCGTCTCGCCCAAACTTATAGCCTGCTTGATCTCCGCGTTGCTGTTCGGGGCGGATAACGGACCGGCGTCGGCACAGTCCGCCGGCAATCTGGCACCGTCCACTTTTCAGCCGCAGAACCAGCGCGCAACGTCAGGGCCAGTGACCGTCGCGCGAGACCCGGGTGCGCAGACTCCGCCGGGGTCTGACAGGCTATTCGTCACCATCGGCACCGTCGAAATCCAAAATGCCTTACCTCAGATGGCGGCCGCAAATCAGGCGTTCACACAATCTCTGGCTGGCAAACGGGTTCCTGTTTCCGAGATTTTCAGAGCCACAAGGGTATTGGAAAGTGAATATGCAGATGCAGGATATGTGCTGGCCCGGGTTGTTCTGCCGCAGCAGACTGTCAGGGATGGCGGCGCACTCAGGATCGTTGTGGTTGACGGATTCATTGAACGAATTGATGCAACAGCCGTCCCCGAACCCGTGCGGGGCCGGATCGTCCGCCTGACGGATCCCCTGATCGGAAAGCGCGGCATTCGTCTTCAGCAAATCGAGCGGGCACTTTTACTGGCCGGCGACACCTATGGTGTAAGGCTGTCTTCCACCCTTTCCACAGGCCGGCAGGATGGCGGCACGTTGCTCACCCTGGATGGCGAATACCAAAGGGTGACCGGATCATTTGGTTTCGACAACTCGCTTTCCGACGAACTAGGTCCACTAAATTTGAGCGCCGGTGTGGAACTGAACGGCGCGCTTCAGATGGGCGAGACGTTTTACGCTCGCCTCGGCGGCTCTCCGACCCGGTATTTTTCAGACTCGGCCCAATACCGCATTCTTGCTGCCGGCGCCGTGTTTCCGATCGGCTTGAGCGGGTTGACCTTCAACATCGAAGGCACATCCAGCCGGTCGACGCCAGATAATGAACTCATTCCGACCAACAGCAGCTTTGACCGCCTGTCTTTCCGGTTTTATTACCCATGGATCCGGTCGCGACGGTTCAACTTGTCCTCGCAGTTCATTCTTGATCGCACAAGTGACGAGCAAAACCTGATCGGAACAACGACCGAGTTCCCAGTCTATGACGACGAATTGAGCGTTCTGCGGGCTTCCCTCGATGGGACTTGGAACTACGATGACGGATCATACCTGCAAGCCAGTGCAGTTTTGTCACAGGGCATAGATGCGTTTGGCGCGCGGACAACACCAGGGCCAGGGGAAACACCGCTTTCACGTCAGGGTGCTGATGCGGTTTTTACCAAGCTCGTATTGGGTTTCCAGTATCTTCGCCCATTTGACAAGAATTGGAGCCTGTCGTTGCGCGGTCGCGCCCAAAGCAACTTCGGGGATCCACTGGTGTCCTCCGAACAGATCAGCCTTGGCGGCACGGGAGAGTTGTCGACCTTTGATGCCGGAACGATCAAGGGCGATGATGGATGGGTCCTGAGGGCCGAGGTTGCCCGACAGATGGCGCTTTCCATTGGCGGCTATCCGTTTATTGGCAAACCATATTTGTTCGGAGCCACAGGTATGGTAGGACTGGAAAATCCGACTGTTTTTGAACAAAGCACCACCAAGGCTTCCAGTTACGGACTTGGATTCGAATTTTTGACGATTGAAAACTCCCCATTCAAGTCCGGATCATTGCGAGTTGAGTATGGGAGAGGGTTAAGAGATGATCTTGAACCAGATGAGAACCGCTTCAGCATCGTCGCCAGCCGCAGGTTCTAACAAGATGGCACACCCATATTCTTCACCATTCCTAGTCGGCACCTTGGCGACGTTGCTCTGCACAACTGCCTTGGCGGACAGTCTGCCAACGGGCGGAACCGTAAGCGCTGGTTCCGTGGCGATCACTTCTCCATCGTCGTCCCAAATGAACATCAATCAGGGCTCAGATGCCGCCATCGTCAACTGGAACAGTTTCTCCATCGGTCAGGATGCTCAGGTCAACATTGCCCAGCCAACGGCAAACAGCACTTTGTTGAACCGGGTAACCGGAAACACTACCTCGCAGATTCATGGCCAGCTGAACGCCAATGGTCAGGTTTTTCTGGTCAACCCAAACGGTATTTTCATCGGCCCGAACGGACATGTACAAACCGGCGGTTTCGTGGCGTCCACTTTGGATATCAACAACGACGATTTCCTTACCGGGCAATATCGATTCAATGGGCACGGCAGTTCGGCAAGTGTCGAAAATGCGGGCCAGATTTCAGTTGTACCGGGGGGATATGCCGCTCTGATGGGTGGCAAGGTCAAAAACTCGGGTGTCATCCGGGTCCCTCTGGGCAAGGTTGGCCTGGCGGCCGGAGAGCAGATTACGCTTGACGTCTCCGGTGACGGTTTCCTTCAGGTTGCCGTACCCTCCGACAGCGACGACAGCATGGATGCATTGGTCGAAAACTCCGGGTTGATCGAGGCAAATGGCGGTCAGGTGCATCTGTTGGCGGCCAGCGCGCGGGATGCGGCGCGTCAGGTTGTGAACATGTCGGGCGTGATCGAGGCGCAGACAGTCGGCGGACGTTCCGGCGCCGTTGTTCTGGGAGGAAGCGGCGGCAGCGTTAACGTCAGCGGAACAATCAACGCTTCTGCACAGGTAGAGTTGGTTGAAACCAGTCCGCGTCCCGTGGCTCGACCGGCGACCGGAGGGGACATCACCATCACTGGCGAGCAGATCACGCTTGCTGGCGCCGAGCTTCTGGCCGACGGGGCAGGGGAGGGACAAGGCGGCCTGATCCGCGTGGGCGGTGACTATCAAGGCAGCGGCACTCTTCAGCACGCTTCGCACGTTGATGTCGATGCCGATACACGGCTGTCCGCCAATGGCGGCGACAGCGGGGACGGCGGTCGCATCATCGTCTGGTCCGATGTCTATACCGAGTTCGACGGCCTGATATCCGCCCGGGGCGGTGATATTGCTGGCGACGGTGGCTTTGCCGAAGTGTCGGGCAAACTGGATTTGCGCTATCGCGGTTTGGCCGATTTGCGAGCACCCAACGGCGAAGTCGGACTGCTGCTGCTCGATCCTACAAACATCACCGTGCCCGGCACCATTGACGTGGTCACGATAGAATCCAATCTGGCTACCACCTCTGTTGAACTCAACACCAATGGCACCGGATCTTTGGTTGTGGGTGGTTCCCCGACGGATCTCGGCGGCTCGGGAGCGGACGCCGGCGACATTACGATCAACAGCGCGATTACCTGGAACAGCTTCAGCGAATTCCGGTTGACAGCTAACCGAAATGTCATCCTGAACGCCGGGATAACCGGAACGACCGGTGAGTTTGCCATTAATGCCGGCGGCACGATCACCACCGGCGCAAGCGGAGCCGTAAACGTAGGGACTTTCCGACTGGAAAACGGTACTTGGTCTCAGGTGAACGGAACGTTGCCCGCATTTCAGGCTTCGGATTTTCAACTCGGCGGTTCCACCACCTTTTTGCGTGCCCTCGGCGGTGACGGGTCTGCTGCCAATCCATATCAATTGGCGGACATCTACGGCGTACAAGGGGTAAACAGCACCTCACTATCCTCGTCGAATTTCGTGCTTGCCAATGATATCGACGCAAGCGGAACATCTGGTTGGTTCGATTTTGGCGAAGGTTTCGAGGGATTCCAGCCCATCAGTTCGTTTGACGGAACCTTCGATGGGATGGGCCACACGATTGACGGGCTGTTTGTCGACCGCTCCGGAGCTATAGGCGGGCTGTTTACCACGCTAGGAAGTAGCGCGGTCGTAACAGATTTGCGGCTCGCGAATGCTGATATCGTGACCGGCGGCGGAGGTATCCTTGCCGCTGTCAACAACGGGTTGATCGAAGGCTCGTCTGTCTCGGGATCGATGAGCAATCAGTCTTCGGGTGGGTTTGAGTACGGCGACTCCGGTCCCTTCGGCGGCATGGTTGGAACAAATAACGGCACCATTCGCGACAGTTTCTCGTTGGCTTCTGTCAGCTACCAAGAGCCGGGTTTTGGGTCAGGGTTGGTTGAAATCGGCGGGCTTGCGGGTGTGAACGATGGAACCATACTCAGGTCTCACGCGGGCGGAACGGTTACGGGCACCGATCCTGGGTCTGGTTCAACCATCGCCAGCTTCCATGCGGGCGGCCTGGTTGGTGAGAATGGTTCGACCGGGTCCATTCAAAGCTCTTACGCCATCGGCGACGTAACACTTCCCCTTGCCGGCGGCACCGGGACGGCAGGGGGCCTGATTGGCAATAATGCAGGTGGAACAGTATCTGCATCCTATTCAACAGGCGGTGTTTCGGTTTCGAACGGAACTGCTATCACCGGTGGTCTGGCCGGGGCCAATACAGGAACGGTAAGCGGTTCTTTCTGGGACACGGGCACGTCCGGACAAAGCACCAGTGCGGGCGGCACCGGGTTGAACACGGCCCAGTTTCAGGACACGGATGGTTTTGTCTCGCTGGCAAGCGCCGTTGGGTGGGATTTCGCGAACAACTGGGCTCCGGGCGCATTCGGCCTCTATCCCCAGAACTACACCACCAGCCCCGTGATCTACGTGACATATGATCCACTGTCCGCCCAATACGGCAGCACATTCTCCGCGACCGCAACCGGCACCGTCACAGGTGGTCCGGGAACCTATTTGTTCGGGCCGGCAGGTGACACACTCGACACCGCACCAGCCTTCACAAACTTGTTCTTTGCCGACGATACGGTAGGAAGTACGACGTTTGCGACGTCGACGACATCGCTCAACAGCTCTCAAGGCATAACATATGACGTCGCGGCCCTGTCCGGTGCAGGAACGGTTACACCCGCGCCTTTGACTATTACCGCAAATGACCAGTCCAAGACATATGGCACCACGTTCAGCTTTGATGGCACGGAATTCACGGCAACGGGCTTGATCGTCGCGAATGAAGATTTTGTGTCGAGCGTCACGCTGACAAGTGCAGGCTCGGCCGAGTTTGCCAGTGTAGCCGGAAGTCCCTACGCAATCGTCGCAAGCAACGCGACCGGCGGGGGGTTGAGCAACTACGATATCACCTATGTAAACGGTCAGCTGACCGTGGATCCCGCGTTTTTGTCCATCACCCCCGACTTCCTGAGCCGCACTTATGGCGACGGCTTCGCCTTTACCGGAACCGAGTTTACGACAACGGGCCTTTTGGGGTCCGACACGGTGACAAGCGTGACACTGACCAGCGCTGGCGCGGCTCAGTTCGCTCCGGCATCGGGCAGCGCCGGATATCTGATCGAATCCAGCAACGCCATCGGGTCAGGTGTCGGGAACTACGACATTTTTTATGATACCAGCCTATTGTTCGTTGATCCTGCGTCTTTGACTGTTACCGCGCTAAATCAGGTAAAACCGGAAGGTCTTGAATTTGTTTTCAACGGGACCGAATTCACCACTTCTGGCCTTGTGAATCCGGCCGATAATGTTGCCTCAGCGCAGCTGCAAAGCGCAGGTGCCTCAGCGGACGCAACAATTGATGACTCGCCTTACGCAATATCTGTTTCCAATGCGACCGGCAGCGGCCTGTCGAACTATGTCATTACTTATGTGGCCGGCCTTTTCGATGTTGTGGAGGAAATAAACGTTCCGTATCCGCCGATACCCAAGATCGAAATCACCCCGACCGTAGATACCAAGATCAGTACCGGCGGCGGTGGCGGTGGCTCCAGCACCGGTGGCACTGCCGTCACACCGGTCGAAGAAGCAGCCAAGACGCTGGATACGGTCGAAATCGTTTCCGATGACTTGGATGCCCGTATCGCGTCGTGCGGTGGCCAAGGTGACGATGTTGCATTGTACCTGGCCTGTCTCGCCGATGCGATGGACGACTACGCGGGCGATCTTGAAAGCATTGCATCCGACCTGCCGCCCGGTTTGGAACAGATCGGAGACATTGTCCGCGGTGCGGCCGCCGGGGTACGGGAAGCAGGCGAGAATGCCAATCGCCGTCTTGCCCTGGCAACCACGGCCGCAGAACGTGAATCCATCCGGCGTGAGGCCGCCACACAAGCACGACGTGCGATCCAGTCGGCTCAATCTGAAATCCGTAAGGCGATCACCCTGATCCGAGCTGATGATCCGGAACTGGCGGGATTGCAACGTCAGCAGGTCGAGACAATCGTACAGGCGGTGGGCCGCGCCGAGATTAGCCTGTCCCGCGTGCTGGAGTTGTGATGCACCGGCACGACGGATGACTTGCTTCTACGTGTGATTTCAAAAGGCGCTCCAGCTCTGCAGGGCAGGGGCGTACAAATTGAAACGCCTAACGGCAGGCAATCGCGAAAGTGGCCCCAACCGCAGCAATGTTTCCATTGACTGGATGATTAATCATTCCTCTACGTTATTGTTGACGGGATGGATTTTTGCGAAATCCGATTGGCATATGAAGAACGCCGCGCAACACATTGTAAGTAAAAAAATATCAAAATCCACAAGCTGAACTGGTTGGTTGAATTCATTGCGTATTTAAGAAATTTGTAATGCTAACTGTTCAGATGTGGTAGATTGAAACAGTCGATCGCCGTCTCTAGTTTTTGGTGTTTCCACCTTTTAGCAAAGCAGGAAGGTCAAGGAACGCGGGGTGTTCTTTCGCGGCCAACCTTCTTTCTTTAGGTCCCGATACGAGAGACGTTCGCTCGATGATCGCAGGAACGTTTCCCGCGATGTGTTTGAATGTAGTGCACCGTGTTTGGTGGTTTGGTTGTAAATGGTACTGGGGGGTTGTCCCAATGAGTGGGGATAAGCAAAAGGGTTTGCCGTCTTCGTCGTGGTCCGACGAAGCCGGCTTTGAAAATACTAAGGCCGCATTGGGGTCTGTCTGCAAGCGTCGCTTTGCAGACATTGCCTTTGGCCAGAGGGTGGGCAGATGACTGTTTGCTGCTTGCCCAGACCGGTTGATGACATCTCACTCCCCAGAGGACTAAGGCTTAACCTTGTTCCTTTTGGATTGCTTTGTGTTTTGTCGGGTTATTCAGTTTATGCGGTGCTGGTATTTGCCGGACTGAATCCGTTACTCGCGCTAACCGCGCAATTCGCTTTGTGTTGGGATCTTAATCTGCGATGCCACGCAACTCATGTGTTCCGTTCCAGAGGAACAACCAGGTCGCGCGTCTATATCCTTGCGAATATCGTCGTGTATCTGTCGAACCTTTACCTACTGCAGCTGGTATTGAAGTCTGGCGCAGACGCACTTACGGCTCAGGCCCTGGCGCTTTTGCCGATTGCGCTTCTTTCACACGTTTTGAACTCCCATGCTTTGGGCGTGCGGCCACGCGACTATCGGGGCGATTTGTTCTGACCTCACGAAGGCCAGTTCGCGTCCTGCGCGCGCTGTGCCTCGGTCAAACCGTCGTCAAAGTAAGTCTCATAATATTCGTTTTCGACCCGGTGCGTCTGCAGCCAGATTCCCGGCGCGTGAATCGCTTCGCAATGCGCTGGAAAGCGCCCGTGTGTATCATGGATATAGGTGCAGATATCGCGCGCGCAGTTGATCACATCCTGCTCGTATTCTCCGGCCTCTTCCAGATACTTGTTCCCAAAATCACCTTTGTAGATCCTGGCGAACAACTCCTCGTTTTTGTAGATGCCGCCATCGCCGAACTTGCCGGCAATAACCGCATCAACGGCATCCGACATTGAATTGTAATAGGGTGGGCATTTGCCCTTGATCAGATGTTCCCCGTGGTGACGCAGTCCCACTGCGTGAGCGCGGACATCCTTCATCCTTGTGATCGGCAGCGTATGCCAGCGGAACAAATCCATGAACCGCCATCTTGGCGAAACATGATCGAAGTTCAGCATGGATCCGTATTTCTTCTGGAACTTCGGATCGCCAAGCAAAACAGGCGGAGAGATTGCAGCGTGTATCCAGCCACCGAGGCCCAAGGCCTCCGTGACCAGAAACAGGTTTTGAATCAGCAGATCCGCTTCGATCTGAGTACGCATCTGGCCCAGGGCGCCCAATGGAATTTTGATATCGGGGTTCAGGAATCCCTTCTTGATCCACTCCTTGACACCAGCGGGCTGATAAAAGTTCCGATCATCCACAATGACCGGGCGCGCATGGTCGGGTTGGGTCAGCAGATACATCAACGCATTGATGTACTGGTGCGACAGATCCACCACGGGGAAAAAGATCGTTGATCCGGGCCTGTTCGACAAAAACCGGTTTGCATCAAGATAGGCCGGAAAGTCGCGCATATCGCCGGGCACATCAATACGGCGATCCAGAATGCGCACCTTGGCCCGTTCCGCCCGCTCCATCAACACATCCGGCGTCCAGTTTTTGGTGCCTCCTGCCAATGGATCGAGACGGCGCAAGAAATATGTACCGCTATCGTTGATCATGAAGAAATGCGTGCCTTGCGCATTATCCGGGCTTCCCGCAGTGCGCCCTTCCATCACCAGGTTGGGTTTGGACATGATCGGATCGCCGCTTTCGTCGTCGAAAAAGGGTCTGTCCGGCATGGTCATGCCTGACGCGCCGGTTGCCGCGATCAGAATGGCCTCTTGCAATGGATCGAGGGGTGAACGTTCGTTTTCTGACGTCCAACTTAAAGAGCCTGCAACCACGTTCGAACCACGGCTGACCCGCTTGGTTCGCCGGTTCCAAAGGGTTCGGGCAAGGGGGGTTTCCAAAAAGGCATCTAGCCCCTTCGAGGTGTCGGCTTTTCCCATATCTCACCCTCCGTCTACAACCCGCCATGGAGCAAAAGCGGTACCCGTTTTTGGCAAGACCGATGCAAACTCGGGGAAGTGACGCAGCAGTACCGACTTCATCCCGTTCCGTGCAATCCAATCCATACCCAGCGGTGTATAGACTTCCGGTCTGAAATCGGTGGTCAGGAACCGGTCTGACTGCAACCGCCGCGACGCCATCAGAACAAACACACGAAACGCGGTGTCGGAGAATCCAAACCCGTCGGGGGGCGTTTCCCCCAGCAAGCCGATTACCGTATCGACCTTGTCGATGTCGCCATAAAGCTCTTCAAGTGTCCGGTTTGTTGCGGGGTCTGCCGTCAAATCCTCCCACCGGGTTACCGGGGGCATATGCAAACCTTTGCGAAACTCGTTGTAACGCGGTACGCGTCGCGCGCGAGTTCGTACAATGTCGACAACCGACAAATCGATCAACTCGCCAAATCGCTCCAGGTTCTGAAGCGATTTTGGAAAGTTGTGCAGTGTGATTGCTCCGGGATGGGCAACTGCAAGTGAGTATAGCGCATCCCTCAGTCCCAGCTTTCGCAATTGGTCATCGGTGTGCTGGCCCTGAATATCCAAAAATCCAAGCCGCGCTTTTTCCTTGCCGGACCCGAAGTCATAAAAGATGTAATCATCCGGAATAAGCGGATGCATCCGGTAAACCGTCGCGAACTCCTCGGTCAGCGCGTATCTGGCCGTGTGGTGATCAGGAAGGGTTTCCGGAATGCCCTTCAAGGCATGCACGTCCGTCAGCCATATCCCCAACCGTGTCAGCCAGGACTTTGGCGGGCCGAACCAGTTGGTCTTCATCCCGATATCCAGCGCCTCGGTGCCAAGAATGGCGGGGGTCCATTCGACCGTATGTATCTTGGCAATCAACGCTGACACGATCAGTCGCGCGGTCTGATAGACTCTTTCTTCGTCCATCCGCGGATATTCTCTGCTCAACGCATCGCAGATCGCATTGTGTTCACGGGCAAAAAGCGTGTGCATGGTCGACAAGCCCAACCACCAGCTTTCGTTGAACCCGGTCATTTCAAAACCGTGAACGTTCTCGGGCAGATACCCGTTATCTAGTTTGAGCTTGGCTCCATCTCTCAGCGACTGCGCCGTCTTTGAATTGTTGCCATAGACCTCCGATCCATCCCACCAATGCGAGGTTTCATTAGCAAACAGGAACGGATCGCCACCGTCACCAAGCGGGATGTTTCCCGCAATGCGCATTTCCCGTTCGGGCACTCCATCGGGTGTATTGCGCCAATCGGGATAGGCATCGGGGATCGGGACAATGTCATCCTGTTCGCCCAGCTTGCGGCGTTCATGTGCGACCCAGTCATGAACCTGAAACTGTATCCAGGAGGCCGCCAGAATATTCAGAATCTTGGCCGGGATGAAAGAGTCCCGATCCATCAGCCTACGCGCAACCTCTATCGGGTTGGGACTTGCAGAGGGCTGGATTTGTGGCGGCATGTTGCGCCCGAAACTGGCGCCCACCGCTCCCATTCGGGGATCGGAAAGGTCGTTATAGGTGCCATCATATGTTCGATACAGCCGCTGTTCGGCGGTAGGTTCTGATGGGACAGTTCGCGCTGACGGAACCTTTTCTTCGGGATCGGTGTCGAGCAGACTTTTCTGTCTCAGGTCGTATCTCAGGGCGTCCAGGTTCAGCAGTTGTATCAACAGAAACGGGATCTTATGCCATGGCACGCGCCGGTTGACCGCGCGAAGAACGGACCGCGCCAAATTGCCAAATACCCGGTTCTGCAATGGCGGTGGATGTGCCTTGAACCGCTTGCCTTGACGATGGGCCGCCGAGGCATCATAGACCGTCTTGCGTGCCCGGTTCAGGTTTCCAAGCGGCCTGAATGCGTCCGTCGTGTTCCACGGGTTGAATGCCATGCCGTCAACAGCCGCGGCGTCGGCCAATGCATCGGTCGTGGAAAGATCCCGCCGGGGTATCACCAGTTCAGCTACCTTGATAGGAGGGCTGACAGTTTCTTCCCATTCATGCGCCGCATCTTCGATCGGTGTCTGGGCTTCCGATACAAAGCGTTGGGCAAACAGCTCAAACAGAATGTCCCCCGTGGCCTGTCTGGCTGCGAATTCGGATGAAAGACGTGCAGGGCCAGTGTATTCGCCAGCAACGCCAGGTGCGCCGGGAGCCGGCTTGAAAACATACCGCACCGCCTCGTTACCCCAAGCGATGGCGCCGCGGCTCCAATAGCTTTCAAGGGCGACACTGTCACAAGTCCTAAGCGCCTCACGAACGTTTTGCAGCATGCGCCATGTCTCGGACGGGCCCAGTACAAAAGCCAACTGCAAAAGGCCAAAGAGCTTCGACACCCTCCCTCCGGCAAGCGCGTGAGCAAAAATCACGAATTGTCGGGCGTTGCGCGCGTGCGGCACGGGATAATTCGTGGCCAGAAGGTCGTGCGCGACGCCTTCGCTCTCTTCAATGCGCACAGCGATGCCACGCAAATCCTTTTCCTCGTCCGACTGGGTTTGTGAAGACGCGTTGGAAAATCGGACCATCGCGGGATAAACAGATCCGGGTTTGGCAAAGCCAACTTGCAGGTCTTCAGGCAAATCTTCCACAAAGCGGAGCTCGGCACCTTTCAATGCCGCAATCGATTTGGTGTGAAAGGCCCGGTCCACCTTGCGTGCCTTGGCCGCCGCCTGAGACTTGAGTTGGGCGGCCATCATCAGTTCGGCAAGTTTTTTGGTCTCACTTCGCTCAGCCTCCGGAGAACCGCCAGAATAGGTTTCGGTCCACTTGTGCGAAGTCGCGGTATTGCCGGTCATCTTGGCCTCCCAATCACAACCCAAATCTTTCGCGCACACCCGACCAGAGCGCAGCCAGAATTCCTTCGGGATGAGGCGAATAATGCGGCAGGGCCAGACGTGTGATCCGGGCGTCGATCAACGTGGGCTTCCCGCTGGCCAGGGCGGCACGAAATGCCTCTTCGAAATCGTCCAGCTTGTCGACAGCAAAGCCTTGCGCCCCACAGGCGCGGGCATAGGCGGCATAGTCGGGATTGTCGAACTCCACCAGACCGGTCTTGAAAAACGCTGATAGCTGGTAGAGCTTGATCAACTTGAACTCTCGGTCATTGAAAATGACCCAGATGACCGGGATGTCGTATTGCACTGCAGTCATCAACTCGAACCCGGTCATCAGATAGGCGCCATCTCCCACTGCAGCGACCACCGGCCGGTGCATTTGAGAATATTTTGCGCCAATGGCACCGCACACACCGATGCCCATAGGCCCGTAAGTTCCGGGTTTACGAAAATTCTGACCTTCGTCGAGTTCTAGATAATAAGCCGTCCAGGCAGCATGCGCCCCCGCATCAGTCAGAACGATCCCACTGGGTGGAAGCATCTGCGAGATTTTTTGCACCATCTCACCGGGGTGAAGTTCTTTCTGCGGCGAGATGATGAACCGTTCATCATAGTCCTCGGGCCGATAGTCGCGTTCTTCGATTGGGCCTATCTGGCGGTCTAGCTGTGCAAACACCTCTTCCAATGCCAGTCGGGCGTCTCCCAGAATGACAAGGTCAGCCTTGTAGAACTTGTCGAACTCACCCGGATCGATATTGATGTGAATAAGCGTTTTTTCCTTGAACAGATCTTCAAAGAAATCGAAAGTCGCATGCTGTGCGAAAGAATTTCCAACAGCCAGAACGACATCTGCCTCTTCAAAGACTTCCCACGCCGCCTTGTGGCCGGAATCGCAATACAGCCCGATGGCAAGCGGATGCTCTTCATCCACAATTCCCTTGCCGTCCATTGTCGTCAGCAGAGGCATCTGAAAGCGCTCAATGAATGTTCTGGTGATCTCGTGCGCCTCTGCTCGAATGGCCCCGAAACCAGCCAGCAAGACGACCGTTTTTTCGTCGCCCAAGGCGTTTTTGAGGCATTCGACAACTTTCCCGACTTGTGCCGGGTCAGGACGCATGACGGTTTTACTCAGCTTCAACGGCTGGAAATTCGTTACCTCGACATTGGGGTCAGTGATGTCTTCGGCGATTGCTACATGAACCGGTCCCGGACGTCCTTCAAAGGCGACATCGATTGCCCGCTGTAACACATCGACAAGATCGTTCGGATCGGTGACCAAATAATCTGCAGGTTCTCCAGTGGCGGGGTCTTTCTTGGTCACCGCCCGAAAAATCATGCGCGAGTCCGGTGTCCGGACCAATCCCGAAGTCTCGTTCAGGCTCCCGCGACCTTGCCACGCCAATGTCGAATAGCCGCTTATCGCCAGCAGAGGATAACTGTCGGTCAACGCCACCGACAGACCCGAAATCAGGTTGAAAGCACCAGGGCCCGCTGTCGCAAAACAGACCCCCAGCTTGTTGGTGAACATGGCATGGCCGCAGGCCATAAAGGCCGCACCTTGTTCGTTCTTGGCGATAACCGGTCTGATCTTTTCCGAGGCATCCAGCGCCAGCATCAATCCCGCGGCGTTTTCACCAGCGCCACCATATGCGGCATCGACACCAATGGATTCGAGCGCGGCAACAACCGCTTCGTACACCCGCATTCAATGCACTCCGCCAATAAATTCTCTAGTATAGTTTGAGTAATCTACCAAAAAATCGCGAATTAAGATAGTGACGGCCAAACCGGTTGGTATAAAGTCGCCAATGGAATACTTCTAAGAATTCACCATAACACTGATTACACGATGTGGAACCACAGCCATATTCCGACCCCGCCGCTATCAACTCTCCACCGTTTCATGCCGTCCCGCCAGAACCGATGCTTTCGGCCTCTGGGACGGTTACGCTCTCGAAATGGCCGCCTGAAAGACGCGGGCCAGACCGCTGTCAGTCGCGTGCAAACAATTTGGCAATACCGCTCAGACCGCTTGAAAAATCAGTTGCTAGAATAGGTTGCATGCGCATGATACCGCGTCTGGTATTTGTGGATATGGACGCGGGTCATTGCGGCTTCTTCATCAAGCGGTGGCGCGGGACAAATAATCCTCCATCATATCACCAAAGCTTTGCTCGATGGCAATTTCGAAGCCCTTTTCGCACCGCATTACCAGTGCCCTGAGGCCGAAAACTTCGGTGAACGTGGTCGCCTCCTCACTGAATTCAGCGTCATGCATATCCAACGGACAGGCTATGGACATCACCTCGGCGGCCTGTGGGCCCACTACGTGAAAAAAGGTCAGCGTATCGGAAACACACACGATACTGATATCGGCCGGGCAGTCAGTCGGCCTGAGCGTTGTATTCAGTACGCCTTCTAGCTCCAGAGGTGCCCGGACGATCCAATGGTCGTTCCCGATAAAGTACACTTCTATGTTGCCCCGCGCGCGCCGCGTGTTGGGCATTTCTGGCAATTTGGGCAAGATATCACCGCACCAGCTTTGGATAGCCGAGGGCGCGCCTTTCAGATCGAATAGCGCATACAGGCTTTGCCGGCGGATCTGCACGTCGTAGCTCATGTCAGGACCTCAACAATTCGCCATCCGGGTCGTGAAACACCGGCTTGGTGATGGTTACCGGGATCGTCCCACCCTTTAGACGCACATGCGCGGTTTCCCCATGCCGCGCGTGGCCATTTTCCAAAAGCGCAAGACCGACCCAACGATCGTTGACAACGCTCCAGACGCATGCAGTGACAAGCCCTTCGGTCGCTTCCCTGCGCCCGCCTGGGGTCAGCGGCGCACCTTCGGGAATCTGGCGGCTCGGATCCTGTGGGAGCACACCCACAAGCTCGCGCCGAGGGCTGCCGCCGGCGCGGCGAAGCTCGACCGCGCGCTTGCCCAGATAGTCGGGTTTCTTTTTCGACATTACCCATCCCATTCCAAGATCATGGGCATCGACGGTTCCGTCGACCTCGTGCCCCAGCGACAGGAACCCCTTTTCAACCCGCAGAACATGGCTGGCTTCGGACCCCACCGGCTCGATCCCAAAGGGTTCGCCTACCGCCATTACCTTGTCCCACAATTCCCGCATGTGCCGAGGGGCGACGTTGACCTCGAAAGACAGCTCGCCCGTAAAGCTGACCCGAACCACCCGCGCAGGCAGGCCGGCAACAGTCCCTTCGCGGAAACTCATGAACGGGAACGCGTCGGAAGACAGATCAATATCGGTCCCCATGGCCTGCAATACCTCGCGTGCCCGCGGCCCACAGATCGTGGCATTGTTCCACTGGCTGGTGACGGTCGTGATCATCACCTGCCAATCGGGAAACTCGGTCTGCAGCAACTTTTCCATATGCTGGTTCATCGCATCAGCATGACCGGTTGAGGTCGACATTAACCAGCGATGCTCGTCCAGCCGCAGAGTCACGCCATCGTCCAGGATCAGCCCATCATCAGATAACATCAGGCCATACCGTACCTGACCCGGCTTCAGGCTGGACATCACATTGGTATAGAGGAAATCTAGAAACCTGCCGACATCCCGCCCCTTGAGTTCGAACGTACCCAATGGCGAACCATCATAGACACCCACGCGTTCGCGCACTGCGCGGCATTCCCGATTTACCGTTTCCTGAAAGCTCTCATTTCCACGCGGAAAATATCCCGGCCGCCGCCAGCGCGCGCCCGCCTCGTACATGAAGGCACCCTGTTTCAGATTCCACTTCGTCACCGGCGTGTGACGATAGGGGAACAGGACGCTCCCCTCGCGAATGCCGCCAATCGCTCCAAAAGAGACCGGGGTGTATGGCGAGCGAAAGGTGGTTGTTCCGACATCTTGCAGCGGGCGACCCTGCTGCATCGCCACCGTTCCGATGATGTTGATGTTGCCCGTTTTGCCCTGATCAATTCCCATGCCGCCAGTGGTGTAGCGTTTGACATGCTCGATGTTGTCATAGCCTTCCCGCAGCGCCAGATGTACATCATCCACAGACACGTCGTTCTGCAAATCCAGAAATGCCTTTCCGCGCTGACCTTCCGTATCTACACGCCATAGAGGTTCGATCGCATAGTCCAGTTCCTCACCACCTTCGACAATCCGATCCAGCGTCATATCACCAGCGGCTGCACCGACGGCTCGGCAAGCCTGCACGGCCTGATCGGGAACGAATCCGGCGATGCTTTCATCGAACCGCACCGAGCTGCGCGATTGTGACCACAGATGTACATTTGGACTCCAACCACCTGACAAGGCCAGAACATCGCAATTGATCCACTGGCCCGAACCGCCACTTAGCGGCTTGGTCAAAACGGCCTTGACGCCTTTTCTCCCCCGAACACCTGCGGCCACGGTGCCAGCATAAACCGGCAAGCCGTTGAATGCATTCAGCGCGGCCTGTGGCACGGTCTTGCGGCTGTCCAGAACGGCAGTCACCGTGATACCCTTTGACACCAGATCCGCAGCAACTTCATAGGCGCTGTTGTTGTTCGTGAACAGGGCCACCTGTTGGCCCGGCCGCACTCCAAAGCGGTTGGCATAAGCCTGCACCGACGAGGCCAGCATCACGCCTGGGCGGTCGTTGTCACCGAACACCAGCAGACGTTCGGTTGCGCCGGTTGCAATCACCACCTCACCCGCCCGGACCCGCCAACTGCGCTCGATCACCGAGGGGTTTTCAGGCCCGCGCTCGTTTACAATCAACAGGTTGTGCTCACGATAGGCCCAAACAGTTGCGTTCTGCAGATGGGTGACATTTTTCATCGCTCGCAATTGAGCAACCGTGTCCCCCACCCATTCCATTGCCGGAGCGCCATTGATGAACAGCTCGCGGTTGAGGAGGCTGCCGCCGGCCTCACGGCCTTCGTCCGCAAGGAACACGCGTTTCCCAGTCTGGGCCGCTTCCAGCGCGGCACGCAATCCAGCCGGACCCGCCCCCGCAACCAGCACATCCGTATGCGCATGACGCGCCTCGAAATGACCCGATGCGGGCGGTTCGGGCGGCGCTTCGGCAAGGCCTGCAGCCCTTCGGATCGAAGGTTCGAACAGGTGCCAGTCCGGCCATTTGAATGTCTTGTAGTAGAACCCCGCCGGGATGAATTTCGCAGCCAACTGATTGACACCGCCCAGATCAAAATCAGGCGAGGGCCAACAGTTGACCGAGCGCGCGCTCATCCCGTCACGCAGCGGTACCGTGGTAATCGGATTGTTGCCCGAGGCGTCGACACCTTCAAGCTCGACCAAAGAGGCGGGTTCTTCCGGCCCATGCCCGACGATGCCACGCGGCCGGTGGTATTTGAAGCTACGGGCAGTGACGCGCACTCCGTTTGCCAACAACGCCGAGGCCAGCGAGTCGCCTTCATAGCCTTCATAAGTTTTGCCGTTGAACCGAAATTTGATCGGGCGTTCTCGGTTGATCAGCCCACCCGAAGCGAAACGGTTTTCATTTCCCATCGGGCTTCTCCACAATGTCATGGGTTTTGGTATCACGCCAGATTTCGAACCAGGTGCCGCACCCGCGCGCGTGCCACCAACGTTCCTGCACAGGACCCAAGGGGTTTGGTACTATGGTCAGGTATTCGACCCATTCCACATCGCTGGCAGTATTCGGGTTGGGGCGATCAGCTCCGACGGGACCGCCATAGACAAACTCACTTTCGTTGCGACGCCCACAGAAAGGACAGGGAATGTTCATCATGATCTCGTCCTCCTGCTCATCGGGCAGTTGTGGTGCCGGATTCCATCACGAAATCCAGATTTCGGAACCTGTTTAGGGTGAAATCCGCCATCAACGGGTGAGGCTCACCCCGAGTGACGAGATGCGCCAATGTCAGCCCCCCGGCGGGAATGGCCTTGTATCCACCCCACCATCCGGCGGTAATGAAAAGCCCTTCGATTTCCGTCTTGGACATGATCGGAGAGGCGTCATGAGCGATGTCCAGGTGACCACCCCATTGCCGCATCAACTTGAGTTTCTTGAACGACGGGAACAGCGACAACATCGCTGTCACCGTGTCTTCGAACACATGTTGCTTGATGTCCCGTCGAAAGCTCTGCCCCATATCGGGCGCGCCGCCGATCACCATCTCTCCCTTGTCGGACTGGCTGAAATAGAAGCCACTATCAGGGCAGTTGACGATCACGTCGACCAGCGGCTTGACCGGCTCCGAGACAAAGGCTGTCAGGTTTATGGTGCGCAAAGGCAGTTTCAATCCGGCAGTTTCGGTGATTGTTGTCGTGTGACCTGACACGGCCACCACTACCTTGGGCGCCGCCACTGTGCCACGGGTGGTCTCGACCCCTTCGATACGACCGCCCGCACCGCGTATCAGTGACAGAACAGCAGTTTGTTGATGTATTTCAACCCCCAACGCATCCGCACCGCGAGCGTAGCCCCACGCCACCGCATCGTGCCGATTGACCGCGGCATCCGTATGCACCATCCCGCCGATCACCGGCAAACGTGCATCTGGGCCGCCCCCGGTCAGTGCCGGTATGCGGCGGCGCAATTCCTCTGTCGAGATCTGCTGATAGGTGGATCCATAGATGTCCATAGTCAGTTGCCGACGACGCAGCTCACGCATTTTGGGGTAGGTCTGAACGACATCGACCATGGTGCGCTTGGAGTGCATCATGTTGAAATTCAACTCTTTTGTGAGCCCTTCGTACATCTCTACCGACTTGACATAGAAGGGAATCGATGCGTCTCGCATGTAGTTTGAG
>NZ_JBXWSF010000028.1:0-45305 GCF_059613285.1 Ruegeria sp. BHSB058
GTCTGATGACATCGTCGGACGAACGTGTCGCGGCAATCGCCGCAAAGGCTAGCAAAGAGGTTGCCTATCACCTCGAACGCTCGGGCGACACGGTTGTCGGTCTTGGCGACGGTACCGAAGAAAGTCACGCCCGGATGCAGGAGGCGCTGGATTACCTCTGGCCTTATGTCGGCGAGATGTTCGCCAGCGATGACGTGGATGCCGAGATGGTAGCTGCGGGTATTGCACCCGACCCCGCCAGCCTGCGCGAAGAATTCGATGCGCTGGTTGAGCGCGTATTGGGCGAAGCGACCCTGACAATCCCGGATAGCCGCTTTGCCCGAAAGGGTGGACGCGACGGGCGTATGCATACCGAGCATTTGGGCCACTTACTGACCGAGATGCAGTGGCTGCAACGCGCCTATCCCGGCGCAAGCTGGTAAAGGCCGATGGTGCGGGCCTCGACAGAACAGGTGTGGGAATGGCTTGATGCCGTTCCCGACCCTGAAATTCCGGTGATCTCGGTCGTCGATCTGGGCATCGTGCGCGATGTTGAATGGGACGGCGACACGCTGACCGTTTCCGTGACGCCCACCTACTCGGGTTGCCCGGCGACATCCGTGATCAGCATGGACATCGAAACCACCCTGCGTGACCACGGCATCGACAAAATCAGGTTGCAAACCAGAATTTCGCCCGCGTGGACAACTGATTGGCTGACCGACAAGGGTCGTGCCAAGCTTGAAGAATATGGCATTGCCCCGCCGCAACCGGCGGGCGGGCCGGAACGCTGTCCCCATTGCGGCAGCAAGGCGGTGGAAAAGGTCAGCCAGTTCGGCTCGACCCCGTGCAAGGCGCATTGGCGCTGCACAGACTGCCTGGAACCCTTTGACTATTTCAAGTGCATCTGAGGAGGAGCCGATGGCGCGCTTTCACGATCTGGAAGTCACAGACATCCACAAGACCATCCGCGACGCTGTCGTGGTAACGCTGAAACCGGTGAACGGCTCGGCGGAGGAGTTCGATTTTACCCAAGGCCAATACCTGACCTTCCGCCGGGATTTCGATGGCGAGGAACTGCGCCGGTCGTACTCGATCTGTGCGGGCAAGGATGAAGGCATCCTTCAAGTTGGCATCAAGCGCGTCGATGGTGGGGCGTTTTCGACCTGGGCCAATGAAGAAATGAAGGTTGGCGACACGCTGCAGGCAATGCCTCCGATGGGCGGGTTCTTTACGCCACTCGATGCCGCTGCCGAGAGGCAATATGTCGGCTTTGCCGGTGGCTCGGGCATCACGCCGGTGTTGTCAATTCTCAAGACCACTCTGGCGCGGGAACCCAGATCGCAGTTCACGCTGGTCTATGCCAACAAGGGTGTGAACACGATTATGTTTCGAGAAGAACTGGAGGATCTCAAAAACCTCTATATGGGTCGTCTGAATGTGATCCACATTCTCGAATCGGACGCACAGGAAATCGATCTGTTCACTGGCCTGGTAACGCAAGAGAAATGCGCCGAGCTGTTCAAGCATTGGATCGACATCGAAAACACCGACATGGCTTATATCTGCGGTCCCGAGCCGATGATGCTGGGCATCGCAGCCGCGCTGCGGGCGCACGGGCTGACCGACGGTCAGATCAAGTTCGAACTGTTCGCCAGCGCCCAGCCCGGTCGCGCCAGGCGCAAGGTGGTTTCCGCCGAGGCCGCAACCAGCGCGAACCAGACCAAAGCCGCCATAACGCTGGATGGCGCGACCCAGACCATCACCATGCCCAAGGATCTGTCGATCCTTGACGCGGCACTGGAAAACCGGATGGACGCGCCATATGCCTGCAAGGCCGGCGTCTGTTCGACCTGCCGCTGCCGCGTGATCGAAGGCGAGGTCGAGATGATCGCAAACCACGCGCTCGAAGATTACGAAGTCGAGAAAGGGTATGTTCTGAGTTGCCAGGCCTATCCGCTGACAGACAGCGTCGTCGTCGACTATGACCAGTGAGGGAGAGAGACAATGGCCGAAGACATGACGATTGAAAGCTATCTCGCGGCTGGCGGAGTGCTGACCAACCCGACCAACGTGCCGCCACGCTACCGCGCTGAGTTGATGAAACTGATGGCGACATTCGTGGACAGCGAACTGGCGGGGGCTGCAGGTTTTGCCGACGTGATAAACCGGGGACCGGGGATCAAGGAACGGATTGCGGCTGCAAAGATCGTTCTGGAAAAGACCGACAATGCCGACCGTGTCTTGCGGATCATGGGCGAGTTCGGGGCCGATGCCGAGCGCTATGCCAACCATCACCCATGGACGGCGCGGCTGGACCGGGCAGCAGACATCGGTGCAACACGGTCCGAGCACGACATGCGTCTGGCTGTGTTCAACTATCCCATCGAAGGCTGGGTGGACGCCGTGATGATGAACCTGCTGATGAGCCGCGCGGTGGCCGTTCAGCTTGCCGAGTTTTCGCTGATCTCGTATCAGCCACTGGCCGAAGCGTTCCGCGTGATCGCACCCATCGAGGCGCATCATGGTGAACTGGCGATGGAAGGCGCGGTGAAACTGATCGAAGACGGCCACGCCTCGGAGATGCAGGCATCGGCCGACTATTGGTGGCCTCGGGTTGCAGCCAGCTTTGGTACTGGCACCTCTCAGAAAGCCAGCAGCCTAAAGGATATGGGTTTGCGCAAATCCACTAACGCGGAACTGCGTACGCGTTGGGAAGCCGAGGCGGCGAGCATCCTTGAAACGCTTGGCCTCAACCGCCCCTGATAACAATTCGGTCGGCGGCAAACCCGCCGGCCACCCCGCGTTCTTGGGCACCGCCGCGGTTACTTGGCCGGTCGACCGATCAAGCCATATTTCAATGCGAACGATCTGAATGACCAGCGTTTGCGCCGTGCCGCAAGACGCTCTGGCTTCAGCGCGGTTCCACCCTGACGGTTGAACTCGTAGACATCGATTATGCGTTCGGCGCAACCGCAGGCCTCTCCCATTCCGACTTTGGCGAAATAGAATTTTTCGAAGCTTTCCGGTTTCTGCATGGTGTTTCTCCTGCCCCGAACAAAGCAGGAAACGCGCCAAAACCCAAACCTCTTTAGGCGCTGTTCATACCAATGTGATGTATCAGAGGCCCTGCAAGCCATGCAGAGTCAGCGTGCTGACCATGTGCGCATAATCTTCCCGAGCGGAGCTATCCGCACCCGAGTTCCACATGTAGTACCAGTTCAGCATGCCAAACACAGACATCGTCGCAGACCGCAGCTTGCCCGGATCACCATTGAAAACTTCAGGCGCGATGTCACTGATGATGTTGCTCACGAAGACAATCATGTCGCGCTGATAGCCGCGCAGCAACTTCTGCTGCTCGATGGGCAAGGCTGACATTCCGCTGGTCTGAACCCTGTGCTCGTCATCGACGCCCTGATAGGCCAGCAGTATTTCACGAACCACCCTGTGCAGCCGATCCGGTTTGCTCAACCCGTCCAACTCGATCCCGCAGATCAGGTCGCGCAACTCGCGCAGGTAGGTCTCAAGAATGTCGAACAGGATCGCATCCTTGCTGTCGTAGTAGTGATAGATATTCGCCTTAGATATTCCGCATTCGCGCGCAAGCTGGGTCATCGAAGCGCGGTCGAATCCTTCGCGCGCAAAGACACGCGCGGCAGATTTCAAGATCTGCTCGCGCTTCTGATCGTGGTCTTTCGCTATTGTACGGGCCAAACCTCACTCCTTGTCGCGGTTGTCGACAACGCGCTTGGCCTTGCCCTGAGAGCGTTCGACATCACCGGGTTCCCCTACAATAATCTCGGTGGAAACGCCAACAATGTCCTTGATCCGCTTGGTCAGCATGCGGGCGGCGGCGGTCTTGCTCAACTCGTCCGCAGCCCCGGGCAACGCTTCGACAAAAACGCGCATCGCGTCCATGCGACCGGCCTTGTAAAGCTCGATCTGGTAATGCGGAGAGATCCCGCCGGTGGCCATCACCTGTTCTTCGACCTGGCTGGGGAACACGTTGACCCCGCGTAGAATGATCATGTCGTCGGAGCGACCGGTGATCTTTTCCATCCGCCGCATCGACCGTGCGGTCCCCGGCAAAAGCCGGGTCAGATCGCGGGTGCGATAGCGGATCATCGGCAGACCTTCCTTGGTCAGCGTTGTGAACACCAGTTCTCCCATCTCGCCATCGTCACAAACCTCGCCGGTTTCGGGGTTGATGATTTCTGGAAAGAAGTGATCTTCCCAGATCACGGGACCGTCCTTGGTCTCTACGCATTCATTCGCCACTCCCGGACCCATGATCTCGGACAGGCCGTAAATATCGACCGCATGCATGTCGAAGGCCTGTTCAACCTCTTTGCGCATCGCGTCAGTCCAAGGTTCGGCCCCGAACACACCCACCTTCAGCGAGCTTTCGCGGGGATCCATGCCAACCTTCCTGTATTGTTCGAGAATGTTGAGCATATAGGACGGCGTCACCATGATCCCGTCGGGCTTGAAATCAGTGATCAGGCCAACCTGTTTCTCGGTCTGCCCGCCCGACATCGGAACCACCGTCGCTCCCAGACGCTCGATCCCGTAATGCGCGCCCAGACCGCCTGTGAACAGGCCATAGCCGTAAGCGTTGTGCACCATGTCACCGCGACGCAGACCGCTGGCCCGCAAGGACCGAGCCACCAGATCTGCCCAGTTGTCGATGTCATTCTGCGTATAGCCCACGACGGTCGGCTTGCCCGTCGTACCCGATGACGCGTGCAACCGGATGATTTGTTCGCGCGGCACGGCGAACAGGCCAAACGGATAGTTGTCGCGCAGATCGTTCTTGTATGTGAACGGGAACTTGGCCAAGTCGCTCAGGCTTTGCAGGTCATCCGGATGCACCCCGGCCTCGTCGAACCGATTCTTGTACATCGGCACGTTGTCATAGGCGTGGCGGACGGACCATTTCAACCGGTCCAGCTGCAGGGCACGGATTTCATCGATCGAGGCAATCTCGATCGGGTCCAGATCAGCCTTGTTGGGGGTCAGGTCCTTCATGGTATCCTCCTCGCCTTACTCTTCGTCAAACAAAGTGCCGTTGATCGCGCGGGACATACCTCGAAACTCCGCAATCTTTCGGCCGTCCTGATTTGTCACAGTGATGTCATAAATTCCGTTACGCCCTGTCAGGCTCACTTCGGTTGCGATAGCTGTCAGCCGGTCGCCCAATCGCCCCGGCGCGATGTAGCTGATCACGTTGTGCTGCGCGACGGTGGACTGATTTCGGCTGTTGCAGGCGAACGCAAACGCGCTGTCCGCCAGCAGAAACGTCACGCCACCATGACATATCTTGTGCCCGTTGCAGTGATGCGCCTCGACCGTCAATTCCGCCGTCGCGGTACCTTCATCGATATGAGTGATTTCTATCCCTGCCCATTTCGAGGCATTATCTTCGGCCCACATCATCGCTGCCGATTCTTCTGCGCGTTCTTTGGGAGTCATATTCACCTACCTTGAAATCTCGGCGCGCGTTTTTCGAGGAAAGCTGTGACGCCCTCGGCATAATCGGCGCTTTCACCGCAGGTTTTCATGGCATCCGCTTCCAGCTCAAGATGGTCCGTCAACGTATTGACCGCAGCGGCCTGGATCGACTGTTTTGTCAACCCCAGACCAAGGGTCGGACCATTAGCGAACTGCTCGGCCATTGCACGTGCTTCGGTCATGAGTTGATCGTCCGGCAATGCCTTCCAGATCAAGCCCCAATCTTCGGCTTGCTTTGCCGGTAACGGTTGCGCCGTCAGCGCCAACCCCTTAGCTCGAGCTTCGCCCAACAGGCGAGGTAGGTGCCAAGAACCGCCGGTGTCAGGGATCAGGCCGACCTTAGAAAACGACTGGATGAATTTTGCACTTTCAGCTGCCATAACAATGTCGCAGGCAAGCGCGATATTGGCACCCGCCCCCGCGGCTACCCCGTTCACCGCGCAGATGACCGGAAAATCCAGCGCCCGGATCAGGCGGACCAGCGGCGCATAGAACGTGCGAACCGTGTTGCCGAGATCGGGAGGACCATCCATTTTCGAAGGATCACGATCCCCCAAATCCTGCCCTGCGCAAAACCCGCGCCCCGCCCCAGTCAACAGTATCGCACGCGCACCATCGTCGCGCGACGTTTCCAATGCGGATCGAAGCGCATTGTGCATCTCATCGGTAAAACTGTTCAGCCTGTCGGGACGGTTGAGAGTGATTTCAACCCAATTCCCATGGCTTTGGGTAAGAATCGTATCGGTCATCACCAGCTCGCTTTGCGATTATTTCAACAATGTTCTTGCATAAACCGAACGGTTGGTCAATAAATTCTTCACGAAACGATTCCCAGCCAATCGGGGCAAGGATATGTCTGACAAACCGGTGATCTCGGTAGAACGCAAAGGTGACATCGCTTGGGTGGAAATTGACAATCCGCCGGTGAATGCCACTTCGACCGCCGTTCGAGCGGGATTGAAGAAAGCGGTTGCTGACGTGCAGGGCGCGCGCGTGGCCATTTTGATCTGCGCGGGCCGCACATTCATCGCCGGGGGCGACATGTCGGAATTCGATCGCCCTGCAGAGGAACCGCATTTGCCCGATGTAGTCCAGTTATTTGAGGACAGTAAAACCCCATTTGTCGCCGTCATGCACGGAAACGTCCTTGGAGGCGGCTTTGAGATAGCAATGGCCTGCGCATGGCGTATCGCTTCAGAGGGCACGAAGTTTGGCTTGCCGGAAGTTAATGTCGGCCTCATCCCCGGTGCAGGCGGTACCCAGCGCACCCCGCGCCTGATCGGGATGCAGGCTGCGATCGACATGGCGTGCAGGGGTAAAATATTTGACGCGGAAGAGATGCTCGCTTTGGGCGGAATTGACCAGATTGTGTCGGGAGACCTGCGTCAAGCTGCTGTGGAGTTCACCCGAACCCTTCAGAACCGGCCCGAAATTGTCAGCCTGCGTAAATCCGACACATTGGATCGCGACACCTATGAGGCGACCGTCGCCAGTCTTTCAAAAGCCGCCAAGGGGCAGAAGTCACCCGTCCTGAACCTGAAAGCGCTGCAGTGGGTCGCGCGGCCTTTTTCCGAAGGTCAGCCTAAGGAACGGGCGCTGCATCTCAGACTTCGCCAATCCGATGAGAGCCGTGCACTTCGGTACGCTTTTTTTGCCGAAAGGATTGTCAGCAAACCCAAAGCGATCGACGGCGTTACCCCACGTGACCTGAACCAGATCGCAATTGTCGGCGGCGGTTTGATGGGCGCTGGTATCGCCACTGCCTGCCTAAGTGGCGGGTATTCGGTCACCCTGATCGAGCGCGATACAGAGGCTGCCCTGGCCGCCCGCGATCGCGTATCCGCCCTGATCGAAGGGGGCGTCAAACGGGGGAAAACCAGTTCCGAACAGTATCAAGAAATGCTCGGGAAACTGAACACGACCAGTGATTATACCGATGCAGCCGACGCCGATCTAGCGATAGAGGCAGTGTTCGAAGATCTCGACACAAAACGCGGCGTGTTCTCGCAACTCTCAATGGCGATGTCGAAAGACGCCATTCTGGCTACCAATACGTCCTACCTTGATCCGACCCTGATCTTCGACAGCGTCGCCAACCCGGCCCGCTGTTTGGGGCTGCATTTCTTCAGCCCTGCGCATGTGATGAAACTGCTGGAAATCGTCAAGACGCCAGATACCGCATCAGAGGTACTTGCAACTGGTTTTGCATTTGCCAAGAAACTGCGCAAGATTGCGGTCCTTGCTGATATCTGCGACGGCTTCATCGGGAACCGAATGCTTGCCGCATACCGGCGCGAGGCTGAATACCTGCTGGCCGATGGTGCCCTGCCTCACGAGGTCGACGCTGCCATGCGGGCGGAGGGCCTGCCGATGGGGCCATTCGAGTTGCAGGATCTGACGGGATTGCAAATCGCCTGGGCCAATCGGAAACGGCAAGCCCCCGCCCGTAACCCGCGTGAGCGCTATGAGACCATCGCTGATACGCTTTGCGAGATGGGGCGGTTTGGCCAAAGAACCGGTGAAGGGTGGTACAAATATGACGATGGGTCACGTTTCCCCCAACGCGACCCTGAGGTTGAAACCCTGATCGAAGCCAATTCAACACAGCGTGGCATCACTCGCCGAAAGTTCACCCCAAAAGACATTGCAGATCGGCTTCTGGCTGTGCTGGCCAACGAGGGCGCGCTGATCGTGCAGGAAGGAATCGCCGAACGCCCGGAAGACGTGGATATGGTTCAATTGCACGGCTACGGCTTTCCGCGCTGGCGCGGCGGGCCGATGCATCTGGCCGCGAAAAATGGCCCGGAACACATGGCCGCAATCATGCGAAAGCTCGAAATCGAAAGCCCGAATTCGTGGCAACTCGCCGATCCGATGCAGAACAACTTAACCTGTTGATGGTTACAAAAAGGACCATTAACGCATTTATGACTCACGTTTTGGAGGAGGAAATCCAGTCATGAAATTCACCAAGCTCTCATCCCTGTTGGCTTCGGCCGCGCTGGCGGTAAGCGGCACCGTGGCGATGGCGGCGGACTATACGCTGACCATTTCCAGCTGGGCGCCGCCGACCCACGGCATCAACGCAATGATGTGGCCCAAGTTTGTCGAGATGGTCGAAGAGGCAACCGACGGCCAGGTGACCGCCGAGCTGAAGCTTGGCATCGCACCACCGCCCGCGCAGATGGACCTGATCCAGGATGGCGCCGCCGATGCCTCGATCATTTTCCACGGTTATCAGCCGGGGCGGTTCGTCGTCACCAAGCTGATCGAACTGCCCGGATACGAAGGCTCGGCCGAGGCGGCTTCGGTTGCCTATTGGCGCACATATGACAAGTACTTGAAGGCCGCAGACGAGCATCGCGGCGTCAAGGTGATCGCCCTGCACACGCATGGTCCCGCCCAACTCCATTCCAACTCGTCCGTGACTGGCCTTGACCAGTTCTCGGGCCTCAAGGTCCGTATTCCCGGCGGTGTCGGTGGCGATGTCGGTACGGCGTTAGGCGCGACCGGCATTCAGGTTCCAGCCCCAAAGGTCTATGAAACACTTGCATCGAAAGCGGCCGATGGCGTAGTTATGCCCTTCGAATCCCGCAAAGGTTTCAAGCTGACCGAAGTCGCGCAAAACGTCTATGAAATGCCCGGCGGACTTTACCGTGGTTCCTTCGCCTTCATCATGAACGAAGACACTTTTGCAGATCTGCCTGAAGATATTCAGGCCGTATTGGAAGAGAAGGTGTTCGGCGAGCCGCTGAGCCGCGAGATCGGCAAGATCTGGGATGAGATCGACGCCATTGGCCGCGAGGAAACCGAAGCTGCCGAGGGCAATGCAATCAACGCTGCCTCGGATGCAGACCTTGAGAAATTCGCGGCGATTGCCGAAGACATCCGCGCAAAGGTCATCGCCGAAGTCGACGCAACCGGCGTAGATGCGCAGGCCGCCTATGACATGATCAAGTCGGAAATGGCGGGCAACTAAGCCCATCACCGGGGGCGGCAGTCGGCCGCCCCTGAACCTCCGGGAGACCATTCATGACATCCCTTATTCACCTTGTGCGCCGAGCCAGCATCCTGCCGGTGATAGTGGCCAGCATCGCCCTGTTCATCCTGATGGTGATGACCTTCTGCGACGTGATCCTGCGCTCGGTGTTCAATTCGCCCATCGAAGCCGCCACTGAACTTACCCGCATCTTTATGGCTGTTCTGGTGTTTTCCGTGTTGCCAATCATCTCGGTAACAAATGGCCAGATCGCCGTGGATCTGACAGACAGTTTTTTTCACCGGTTCCGGCTTGATCGCATACGTGATGGCATCATCTATCTGGCGAGCGGCATCATGATGTACTGGCCCGCGCAACGTGTCTGGATTCTGGCCGAGCGCGCGCGCGACTATGGGGATGTGACCGAATACCTGGCCATTCCGACCTACATCGTTGGCTGGTTCATCACGATCTCGGTGGCAATCACCGGAGTTGTGATGATCGTTACCGGCCTTCTGCACTTCTTCGCACCTCACTACCTCTCGGAGCACACCCAATGACCGCAGCACTGATCGGATTTGCACTGGTCCTGATTCTGGTGCTCGTGCGCCTGCCTATTGTTTTCGCGATGGGTTTGGTCGGGACGCTGGGCTTCGCTTACGAGCGCGGCGGCTCGATCTTTGACGAACGCGGCCTCAAGGCCGCGATGTCGATGGTTGGTCGTCAGATCACGGACACCGCCCAGGACTATGGTCTTTCTGTGGTTCCATTGTTCATCCTCATGGGTCTTTTCGTGAACAAGGGCGGAATGGCGCGCGAGCTCTACGCAGTGTCCAATGCTTTTCTTGGCCACATGCGCGGCGGTATCGCCATGGCAACCGTTGCGGCCTGTGGTGGCTTTTCGGCCATCTGCGGATCATCACTGGCCACCGCAGCCACCATGTCCAAGGTCGCCATGCCGCAGATGCGCCGCTATGGTTATTCGGATGAATTGAGCACCGCCTCCATCGCGGCGGGCGGTACCTTGGGCATCCTGATACCGCCCTCGGTCATCCTTGTGATCTATGGGCTTCTGACCGAAACCTCGATAGGAAAACTGTTCATGGCAGGGATCATTCCGGGGCTTCTGGGCATCCTGTTCTACCTGTTTGCCGTGCGTTGGACCGTGTGGCGCAACCCCGAGGCCGGCCCCGCAGGCGAACGCGCCGGCTGGGGCGAACGGCTCCGCGCGCTTGGGTCTGTCTGGGCTGTCTTGCTGCTGTTCTTCCTTGTTATTGGCGGCTTGTACGGGGCCTTTGACTTCCACCCCCTGAACCTGACTTTTTCGCCGACCGAAGCGGCGGGAATGGGGGCCGCAGGAGCATTTCTGATCGCCTTGTTCCGTGGCGGTTTGACCGTCGGCTCCACATTTGAGGTGTTGAAAGAAACCACCTTCACAGCGGCGGCCCTGTTTTCGGTTCTGATCGGTGCGCAGATCTTCTCAAACTTCATCAACCTCGCAGGTCTTCCCGAAGCCCTCATAGGGTTAGTTACTGCCTATGACGTATCGCCTTTCGTCGTGATCCTGATGATCCTGGGCATATACATCATCCTGGGCTGCGTGTTTGAATCCCTATCGATGTTGTTGCTGACCGTGCCTATCTTTTTTCCCCTGGTGACTTCGCTGGGTTATGATCCAATCTGGTTTGGCATTGTCGTTGTGGTTGTGACCGAGATATCACTGATCACCCCACCGGTCGGACTGAACGTTTTCATCCTGAAAGGGGTTGTCGGCGACGTCTCGACCGGCACGATTTTCCGTGGCGTGACGCCTTTTTGGGTGGCGGATATCTTTCGTCTGGCCCTGATCGTTCTGGTCCCCATCGTGGTTCTGTATCTGCCTCAGCAGATGGGCGCACTAGGTCACTGACATTTCCGTTGGCCGGAGCTTTCGCCTACGCCATTCGGGTATGGTACAAACAACAATTTATTGACCGATCGTTCGGTTAATTATATAGTAATCGATACGCCGCCGTAGCCGCGTGACAGGAACAGGAGAGTCCCATGAGCTTGCAACAGATTTCCAGTTTTGCCGCCGGAGATTGGGTGGCTCCCGGTGCGGGCGCACGCATCATCGCTTCGGCCATCACTGGTGAACCAATCGCAACTGCAGGAAACTCGGCCCTGGATGTGCAGGCAATGCTGGACTACGCCCGCAGCAAGGGTGGCCCGGCCCTACGAAAGATAACGTTCCACGAGCGCGCCAAGATGCTCAAGGCTCTTGCGCAGGCTCTGAACGCGCGAAAGCAGGAGCTGTATGAGTTGAGCTTCAACACTGGCGCGACCCAGTCCGACCATCTGATCGATATCGACGGCGGAATCGGCACGATGTTCGTTTTCGCCTCCAAGGGCCGCCGTGAGATGCCTGATGGGCACGTCTATCTTGACGGCGACGTGGAACAGCTTTCTCGCAACGGCACCTTTCTCGGCCAGCACGTCTGTACCCCGCTACAAGGTGTTGCCATTCACATCAACGCCTTCAACTTCCCGGTCTGGGGGATGCTGGAAAAGCTGGCCCCCACCATGTTGGCGGGCGTTCCGGCCATCGTAAAGCCCGCCACAAACAGCTGCTATGTCACCGAACTGGCGGTTCGGATCATGCTTGACAGTGGCATTCTGCCAGCAGGCGCGTTGCAACTGGTTTCCGGCGGTCTGGGTGACACGCTGGATCGTTTGGACTGTCAGGATGTGATCAGTTTCACCGGCTCGGCCAACACCGCACTGAAACTGCGGCAGAACCCCGTTATTCTTGAAAGCTCCGTGAGGTTCGTGGCCGAGCAGGACAGCCTCAACGCTTCGATTTTGGGGCCGGACGCCGAACCCGGCACAACCGAGTTCGACCTGTTCGTCAAGGAAGTCGCGCGCGAGATGACCACCAAGGCGGGGCAAAAGTGCACTGCCATCCGCCGCATCATCGCACCGCAAGCGCGAGTTGAAGCCGTGATCGACTCTCTTTCCGCACGACTGTCGAAAACCGTGATCGGAGATCCCCGGCTGGAAGGCACACGGATGGGTGCGTTGGTATCGAACGGGCAAAAAGCGGATGTTCTGGCCAAGGCTGCGATCATTGGTCAAGAAGCCGAGCGCGTATTTGGCGACCCCGACGCATTCGAGGTGGTAGGGGCAGATGCGGCCAGGGGCGCGTTTGTGCCGCCGATGCTGTACCATTGCGCCGATCCTGACAACGCCGCCCGGGTGCATGACACCGAAGCCTTTGGCCCTGTCTCGACGATCATGGGGTATCGTGATCTGGATCATGCGGTCGCCCTCGCAAATCGCGGTCAGGGTTCGCTGGTAACGTCTGTCATCACCCACGACCTGCAGGTTGCCCGAGACATCGTGCTAGGCGCGGGAGCCTATCATGGACGGATCTACATAAACAATCGGGACTCGATGAAGGAAGCGACCGGCCACGGCTCTCCCCTGCCTCACATGGTTCATGGCGGTCCCGGCCGCGCCGGCGGCGGTGAGGAAATGGGTGGTGTGCGCGGTGTGAAACATTATATGCAGCGCACCGCGGTGCAGGGTTCGCCCGAAATGCTGGCCACCATTGGGGAGAAATGGGTACCCGGAGCAGCGGAAATCAAGGGGCCTGCCCACCCCTTCACCCGAAAGTTCGGGGAACTGGCCTTGGGCGAAACTCTGCACACTCCATCGCGCACCATCACGATGGACGACATCGAACATTTCGCGCAATTCACCGGTGATACATTCTATGCCCACATGGACGAGGAAGCCGCTGGTCGGAACCCTTTCTTTCCCGGCCGCGTGGCACATGGCTATCTGCTGCTATCCTTTGCTGCCGGCCTGTTCGTGGAACCGAACGAAGGGCCGGTTCTGGCCAATACCGGGCTTGACGGTCTGCGCTTCATGAAACCCGTCAGCGCTGGCGACAGCATAAAGGTACGCTTAACTGTCAAGAAAAAGACCCGCCGCACTGACGATTATGGCGAAATACGCTGGCATGTCACCCTGACCAATCAGGATGACGAGTTGGTGGCGGAATACGAGTTGCTTACGATGAACGCGTATTGATCGGCGGGCCTGACCCGCTTGCCCGCGAATCTGACCCGCGTTGTTTGGCGACAAATAATCGGATTTTCTTATCGGTCGCACAGGTTTAATCTGTCTTCATGACGAATGGGAATACCTGGTTCGAAGATGCTGCAGCCGAATTGGCGGACCCTCAGAACCAGAGGGTCTGGTCCATTATCGTGTCCCTTTTCGGCGATTTGGCGCAGGAGCGCGACGCACGGATCTCTGGCGGCGCACTAAGCCGGATCATCGAACCGATGGGTATCAAGCCCGAAGCTATACGCGTCGCATTGCATCGACTTCGAAAGGACGGCTGGATTGAAAGCGTCCGCTCAGGGCGCGAATCCAAACACTTTCTCAGTGAATTTGGCAGAACCCAATCGGCGCAGGTCACACCGCGCATTTACGCCCGCGACCTTCAGATTCCAGACCGATGGCACCTGTTGATCGCCGAAGATGGGCCTGGCGTCCACACGCTGGATGACCTGATGATGGCGAGTGACTATACCGCCTTAGGTCGAACTGTTGCGCTTGGCGCCGGCCCTGCTCCAAGGAATTGCGAAGACCTGGCCGTTTTTGAGGTTTCGGCGCACGCCGCACCGGTCTGGCTACAAAACCGCCTCTGTCCTCCGGACCTGCGAGAGGCGTGCAACAGCCTACAACACTCCATTCGGACTGTGCTTGAGGCTCGCCCTGCGAACTGGCGACCCACGCCGTTACAGGCCGCAACCCTGCGAACTCTGATCGTGCATCGATGGCGCCGCGTGGTCCTTAGACACCCGGAACTGCCCGCTGTCTTCTTCCCGCCGGATTGGTCTGGAACCACGTGCCGAAGAGACGTGTTTCGTTTTCTGGACACTTTGCCACGCCCGTCACTCGATCAGATCAATGCGTCAGTCTGATCCGGCCTTGAGATTGCATGACAAGGCATGGGTCGGCGGCTCTGCGCGAGCAAAGCCATCTGAAAGCGTACAATGTTTTCAGGGTATTTGGTAGCGGAGGAGGGACTTGAACCCCCGACACGCGGATTATGATTCCGCTGCTCTAACCAACTGAGCTACTCCGCCACAAGTGAGAGGGCATTTAAGGGAGGGGCCAAGAAGGGTCAAGAGGGAAATGTAGTGTCCCGAGAATGTTTCCAACAATTCGAAAACACGCGAAAGGGATTGGTGCAGATCGCACAAACGCCGCAGTCACTGTGCTCTTGCGCACCACTGGCTAGCGAGAATTTGAGACTGTTGTTTCAGTCGGTTGGCCGTGCGGGATAGTCTGATCTTATGGTAATGATTCCCGCTCCTATCTTGAACTGGTTCAGGTCGAAAGGTTGGGCGATCCATCCGCATCAGATCGCACTCTTCGAGAAAGCCGCGAAACCTGGAGCATTGCTCGTCGCGCCCACTGGCGGAGGCAAGACCATGGCCGGCTTTCTGCCGACTCTCGCGGAACTAGCCGATGGGTCACATTATGGGCTGCACACGCTTTATGTCTCGCCACTCAAGGCTTTGGCTGCGGACATAAAACGGAACTTGCGCGCGCCAGTGGACGAAATCGGCCTGCCGATCCGTGTCGAAGACCGAACCGGCGACACTTCGGCGACGCAGAAGAAACGTCAGCGCGCCGATCCGCCGCATGTCCTGCTGACGACCCCTGAAAGCTTGGCTCTGCTGACGTCATATGAGGACGCACCAAGAGTTTTTGCTGGTTTGGAACGGGTGATCGTCGATGAAATCCATGCCTTGGCAGAAAGCAAGCGCGGGGACCAATTGATGCTGGCGCTGGCCAGGCTTCAATCCATGCGCCCAAACCTGCGCCGTGTGGGCCTGTCAGCCACGGTCGAGGATCCGCAATCGATCGCGTCCTATCTTGCCCACCACCCCGATCCTTGCGAAATCGTTCTGGCCGACCCGGGGCCGGACCCGGATATTTCGATGCTTGAAATCGGTCAGGCACCGCCGTGGTCCGGCGGAGGAGCGGCTTATGCGATCCCTGCCGTTCTGGAACAGGTCAGGAAACACAAGACCACGCTGATCTTTCACAATACAAGAGCGCAGGCCGAAATCTTCTTTCACAATCTGTGGTTGGCGAACGATGACCGACTACCGATTGGTATACACCACGGCAGCCTTGACCGGCAACAACGTGAACGGGTCGAAGCCGCGATGGTGCGGGGAGAGTTGCGTGCCATCGTCTGCACTGGCTCATTGGATCTGGGGATCGATTGGGGCGACGTGGATCTGGTGATCCAGATCGGCGCTCCCAAGAACGTCAAGCGGCTGGTCCAACGGATCGGACGGGCGAACCATCGCTACAATGCACCCTCCAAGGCGTTGCTGGTGCCCGCAAACCGCTTTGAAGTGGTGGAATGCGTTGCCGCTTTGGAGGCGGTGCGAGCGCGCGATCTGGATGGCGAGCCACGCGGCCGTGGTCCTCGCGATGTCTTGTGCCAGCATATTCTGATCGCAGCCGCATCGGGCCCCTTTGATTCCGAGGCGCTTTATACCGAGATGTCGGCAGCTGGGCCATTTTCCGACTTGAGTAGAACAGAGTTCGATGCCTGTCTCGATTTCTGCGCGACAGGCGGCTACGCCTTACAGGCTTACGACCGTTGGCAGCGATTGCAGGAGCAACCAAACGGTATGTGGCAGCTGCGCGACCCTCGCGCAGCACAGCGGATACGCATGAACATCGGAACGATTCAGGACGCCGACATGCTCAAGGTCCGCCTGAAACGAAACAGAGGCGGAAAACCGTTGGGAGAAGTGGAGGAAGGCTTTGCCGCCTCACTGACACCCGGTGACACATTTCTGATCGGCGGCCAGATCGTGCGGTACGAGGGGTTGCGTGAAATGGTCGTCGAAGTCAGCCGGCAGGCTAGTCGAAAGCCAAAGATCGCAGTGTTTTCCGGAAGCAAATTCTCGACATCCACCCAACTGTGTTCGCGCATTCTTGACATCTTTGCGCAGCCCGACTGGCCACAACTCCCCGCGCACACGGCCGAATGGCTGGCACTTCAACGCGAGGTTTCGCAGTTACCCCGGCAAGGTCGACTGCTGATAGAAAGCTTTCCCAGCGAAGGGCGCGAACATATCTGCGTTTTTGGTTTTGCCGGTCGAAACGGACAACAAACCTTGGGCTTGCTGTTGACGAAGCAGATGGAGGAACAGGGATTGGCGCCACTTGGCTTTGTCGCTAACGACTATGCAACTCTGATCTGGGGATTGGATAAAGTTTCCGATCCTCGATCTTTGCTTGAAGTAGAGGTGCTGCGTAACGGCTTGGAACGATGGTTCTCCGGCAATCAGTTGATGAAACGCACATTTCGAACCAGCGCAACAATTGCAGGGCTGATTGAGCGCAACATAGCGGGGCAACGCAAGACCGGTCGGCAGGCCACATTCTCATCAGATATCCTTTATGACACTTTGGTCAAATATGACCCCGAACATTTGCTGTTGCAGATCACACGTGAGGAGGCCATGCGCGGACTGGTCGATTTCGCGCGGATCGAAGAGATGCTGGAACGCGTCGACGGCAGGATTGATCTCATCCGCCTGAACCACATTTCTCCACTGGCGGCTCCATTGTTTCTGGAAGTCGGGAAAGTGGCAATTAGGGGCGAGGCCGAAGAGCGGCTGCTGGCCGAGGAAAGTCAAATGCTTCTGCGGCACGCGGGCCTCGCCCCTTGAGGGCGATCGATTTCGGGTTGAAAACTCACTTCAGTCAGGCATAGCAACGTACCATGAACGGGTTTGAGTTTTCATTTTTCGGGCAAAAACTGGTGGCCCTTGGGTCCGGTGCTCTATGGTGGCCGGAACAGAAATTGCTCTGTGTCTCAGACCTTCATTTCGGAAAATCTGAACGCGCTGCTCGCCGCTACGGGGCTTTTTTGCCGCCTTACGAAACACGGGATACGGTCGACAGGCTTGCCGCCGATATTGCGCTGTCTCGCGCGTCCACTGTTGTCTGCCTTGGAGACAGTTTCGACGACCTCGATGCAGCCGAAAAAATGCCGGTAGCCGAAAGGGCGCAGATTGCGGCATTGCAAGCCGGCCGCCGTTGGATCTGGATCGAAGGAAACCACGATCCTGGACCCGTCGACATGGGCGGTGCGCATCTGTCCGATTGGGCATGCGGGCCACTGACCTTCCGACACATCGCGGCTTCTGGCAGTAAGGCTGAGATTTCCGGTCATTTTCATCCCAAAGTCACCCTTCGTGTCCGTGGACGAAGCGTGTCAAGGCCTGCTTTCCTTGTGGATGCGGTGCGCCTGATCCTGCCCGCATATGGCACCTATACTGGAGGGCTGGGCAGCGACACCAGCGCTTTGACCTCGCTTTTTGCCCTGGACGCAATCGCAATTCTCACTGGCCCTCAACCCAGACCAGTGCCAATGCCCCGCTAAAGGATTCCTGCTGCTTCCAGATTTGGGCGGTATTTTCGGCCGACCGGCACCAGATCTCCGTTCGTCAAGCGCAATACAATCTTGCCATTCCGTCGTTCCGAACTCTGGATAGCAGCAGAGGTGACCCAATGAGATCGGTGGGCACAATACCCCGGAACCGGATCCATCTCATCGATGGCATCACCGAACCGGATTCTAATGGTGTGCGTTCCCTCACTCGTGACAACCTCGACACAATGGTCTGTGGCCGTCAGCCGAAGAATGTCGCCGCCAAACGCCTCTGGCAAACGCCGATACAATCTGGGCTTAGCAGGTTCAGGGGTTTCGTCAGGCATAGTCTGAGCTTCCACAAGCCCGCGCCGCACCACCACCAGGCCGATCGCGAACAAAGCCCCGAATTTCGTCACTGTTGTAAACATGGGATCAGTGCCATCGGCATATGAAAAAACCAAACTGGCCGAAATCCAAAGCCACGGCGTAAATAAAACCATGAACATCAAGACAACAGCGACATCTTTGATTGCCCGCCCGGACAAAACGCGCGCATTCTCGACGTATCGGATTGAAATGCGTGCAATCATGAGCGAGGCCGCCACCAATGCAAACCAAAAAGCGAGCCTGCGGGAGATCGATAAATCGACGCCACCCAAATTCTCAAAGGAAAAGGCCAAGACCAGAACAAGGGCAATTGCGGGAACGACCACGCCATACAGGCCGTGCCGTAGTTTCCGATATGCACTCCGAAGCATCTTCTCGTTCACCCAAATTCAATGATTTCAACCTGCTGGGGGATATGCAGGTTCCATAACCGTAGATCATTCAGATGTGAATAATTTAATATCCAATCCTGAGAAAACGAATACCGCCGCCGACAGGGCGTCAGCAGCGGTTCTCGAGATTTCATTCGAATCTGTGGTGCGGCGAGCAAACTCTCTAGGCGGCCCGGCCGGTCAGAATTACGCGGTTAGGCCTTCTGGTTCGGGGAGTTTGTTTGCGCGGCAGCAGGCGGTGAGGGTGTTTGCGAGCAGGCAAGCGATGGTCATGGGGCCGACGCCGCCGGGGACCGGGGTGATGGCGCCCGCGACTTGTGATGCGCTTTCATAATGTACGTCGCCGACCAGCTTGGTCTTGCCATCCCGCTCGATGCGGTTGATGCCCACGTCGATCACGGTGGCGCCTTCCTTGATCCAGTCGCCGGGCACCATCTCGGGGCGGCCAACGGCGGCTACAACGATATCGGCGCGGCGCACCACATCCGGCAGGTCCTTGGTGCGCGAATGCGCGATGGTCACGGTGCAGCTGTCACCCAGCAGCAGCTGCGCCATCGGCTTGCCCACGATGTTCGAGCGACCGATGACAACCGCATCCATACCCGACAGAGATCCGTGGTGATCGCGCAGCATCATCAGGCAGCCCAGCGGTGTGCAGGGAACCATCGACTTCTGGCCGGTGCCTAGCAGACCCACGTTCGAGATGTGGAACCCGTCCACATCCTTGGCCGGGTCGATTGAATTGATCACCAGATCTTCGTTCAGGTGCTTGGGCAGCGGCAGTTGCACCAGAATGCCATGAACGGCCGGATCATTGTTCAGCTTGTCGATCAGCGCCAGCAGGTCCGCCTCGGAGGTATCCACATCCAGCTTGTGCTCATAGCTGTTCATTCCGACCTCGACGGTCATCTTGCCCTTGGAGCGGACATAGACCTGGCTGGCCGGGTCTTCACCCACCAGCACCACGGCCAGGCCGGGGGTGATACCGTGTTCTGCCTTCAGTTTTGCAACCTGACCGGCCACCTGTTCGCGTACCGTGGCGGCAAAGGCTTTTCCGTCGATTACTTGCGCGACCATTTTCGATCCCTTCCATCAGCTTCGGCCCGGGGCGCAACTCGGCGCAGGCCGCTTTTCAGTCAGCGCCGATCACCTGCTCTTCACGGGCGATCGACCAATCAATCAATATGCGCCAAAGACGCTCGGCCAGATCCGGATCCATTCCAGAAACGGCAGCGGTAGCGCGGACGTTATGAACCACCTCTTCGACGCGGGCCGGAATGCGGGCGGGCATGGCCTCAGTCGGCTTCAGTTCGGTCGCACGGTCGATATAGCGCGTGCGAGCCACCAGCATTCCGATCAAGTCCCGGTCAATCCGGTCGATCTGAACCCGCAACTCGCGCATCGTTGTGCAGTCCTGCGGCGGTGTCAAAGGGGGCATTGGAATCTCCTGTGGCCCGGGATGTCCCGGGCCACGGATTGGCGTATTTCGACGCTTAGAACAAGCCCTCGATCTGACCTGCGTCATTGAGACGGATCGTCTCGGCCGCCGGCTTGCGCGGCAGGCCTGGCATGGTCATGATCTCACCGCAGACAACCACGATGAACCCAGCACCGGCGCTCAACCGCACTTCGCGAACCGGAACCGAATGGCCCGTGGGCGCGCCGCGCAGGTTAGGATCGGTCGAGAATGAATACTGGGTTTTCGCCATACAGACCGGCAGATTGCCATAGCCAGCCTCTTCCCAATCCTTCAACTGGTTGCGGATCGACTTGTCAGCCAGAACCTCGTCAGCGCGATAGATGCGCTTGGCGATGGTTTCGATCTTTTCGAACAGTGGCATGTTGTCGGGATAGATAGGCGCAAAGTTGGCCATATCGGCGTCGGCAATTTCCGCCACCCGGCGGGCCAACGCCTCGGATCCTTCGGAACCCAGTTCCCAGTGACGCGACACAATCGCCTCGGATCCATGCTCGGCCACATAAGCCTTGACCGCCTCAACCTCGGCATCGGTGTCGGTGACGAAGTGGTTGATGGCAACCACAACCGGGACGCCAAATGATTTGACGTTCTCGATGTGACGGCCGAGGTTCGCACAGCCTTTCTTGACCGCATCGACGTTTTCCGCGCCCAGGTCGGCCTTGGCCACGCCGCCGTTCATCTTCATCGCACGCACGGTGGCAACAACCACAACCGCAGACGGAGCGATACCCGCCTTGCGGCATTTGATGTTCATGAACTTCTCGGCACCCAGATCGGCCCCGAAGCCTGCCTCGGTCACGACATAGTCGGCCACTTTCAGTGCGGTCTTGGTGGCGATGACCGAGTTGCAGCCATGCGCGATGTTGGCAAACGGGCCACCATGCACGAAGGCGGGGTTGTTTTCCAGCGTCTGCACCAGGTTCGGCTGCATCGCGTCCTTCAGCAGAACGGTCATCGCGCCTTCGGCCTTGATATCGCGGCAATAAACCGGCGTCTTGTCGCGGCGATAGGCCACGATGATGTCACCCAGGCGCTTTTCCAGATCCTGCAGATCGTTTGCCAGGCACAGGATCGCCATGACCTCGGAGGCCACGGTGATGTCATAACCCGCTTCCCGCGGAAAGCCGTTCGACACGCCGCCCAGCGAACAAGTGATCTGACGCAAAGCACGGTCGTTCATGTCGACAACGCGGCGCCAGACAACGCGGCGCATGTCAATGGCCTGCTCGTTGCCCCAGTAGATGTGGTTGTCAATCATTGCAGACAGCAGCGAATGCGCCGAGGTGATGGCATGGAAGTCGCCGGTGAAATGCAGGTTCATCTCCTCCATCGGAACAACCTGCGCATATCCGCCGCCAGCAGCGCCGCCCTTCATGCCAAAGTTCGGACCCAAGGACGCTTCGCGGATACAGATCATCGCGTTCTTGCCGATGCGGTTCAGACCATCGCCAAGACCAACGGTCGTGGTGGTCTTGCCCTCGCCCGCCGGCGTCGGGTTGATCGCAGTCACAAGGATCAGCTTGCCGTTTTCGCGGCCCTGAACCGAGTTGATGAAGTCCTGACTCACCTTCGCCTTGTCGTGGCCATAAGGCAGAAGGTCATCGCTGGATATCCCCAGCTTCGCACCGATCTCTTGAATCGGCTTCTTGTTCGCCTCGCGGGCAATTTCGATATCGGATTTATAAGCCATTGGGCGTGATCCCTGATTGAAGTCCGTGCAAAACCGACGCCAAGCGTCGGCGCTGGACAACCCATACCGTTGTGTACAATTGCGCAAGATATGGATTCCGACATAATCACGCTATGAAGCGGCGTATGCTAAAATCTGAGGTTTCAAATCGGAAACGTGATCAGTTTCTGATCGTTCAGTTTTCTTCGAACGGTGTGAGTTGCAGCTCCATTCCGATCGGGACAGTAGAGTAGTTGGTTTCCCATAAATCAGGCAAAACCAAAATTCGCTTCCAAACGGTTCGTGGGGTCAAGGACGGTAGAAAAAAACCCGGGATTATCCCCGGGTCTCTCTCATTGATCAAGTTGTAGGTTCCGGCTCCATTCCGCCCTCTGGCGGAGTCTTTTTGGGCTTGGTCTTGGGGATGGCCGTGACGCTGGGCGCGTTCCCCTTATCCGAATCATCGCTTTCATCGTCGCCCTCGTGCGGGGAATCACCATTCATGACCCGCTTGATCTCGTCACCGGTCAGCGTTTCATATTCCAGCAGACCTTGCGCCAGTCTCTCCCAATCCTCTTTCCGTTCACTGAGGATCTCATGAGCCTTTTCATAGCCTTCTTGGATAAAGCGCTTCACCTCTTCCTCGATCAGTTCCTTGGTATGAGCCGACACCGAGAATCCGGCTGTGTTGCCTTGGTATCCCTCATGTGCCTCTGCATAGTCGATATTCCCGACCTTGTCGGACATACCCCAACGCATTACCATGGCGCGCGCCAACTGACTGGCCTGCATGATGTCGCCAGCCGGGCCGTTCGAAACGTGATCCTCGCCGTATTTGATGACTTCGGCGGCTTTGCCCGCCATCGTCATGGCCAGCTTTTGCTTGCATTCGTCCCGGTGATAATTCAGCCGATCCATTTCAGGCAGGGATACGACCATGCCCAATGCGCCCCCACGTGGTATGATCGTCGCTTTGTAAACGGGATCGCACAACGGCAGAGACAGACCGACAACAGCGTGACCGGCTTCGTGATAGGCGGTCTTTTCCTTTTGATCTTGAGTGAGCACCATCGAGCGGCGCTCGGCCCCCATCATCACCTTGTCCTTGGCGTTTTCAAAATCTTCCATGGTGACAAAGCGGCGACCCACGCGCGCGGCCATCAGTGCAGCCTCGTTCACGAGGTTGGCCAGATCCGCACCCGAGAAGCCTGGCGTACCGCGCGCGATGATGCGCAAGTCGACATCGGGGCCCAGCGGCGTCTTGCGTGCGTGCACACCAAGAATCTTTTCACGGCCCTTGATGTCGGGATTGCCAACCGTGACCTGACGGTCGAACCGGCCTGGACGCAACAGCGCAGGGTCCAGAACGTCCTTGCGGTTGGTGGCTGCCAGAATGATCACACCTTCGTTGGCCTCAAACCCGTCCATTTCGACCAGCAACTGGTTGAGCGTTTGTTCGCGCTCGTCATTGCCGCCGCCATACCCGGCGCCACGATGGCGGCCCACAGCGTCAATCTCATCGATAAACACGATACAGGGCGCATTCTTTTTCGCCTGCTCGAACATGTCGCGCACGCGAGACGCACCCACACCAACGAACATTTCGACAAAATCCGAACCCGAGATGGTGAAGAACGGCACGCCCGCCTCACCCGCAATGGCCCGGGCCAGAAGCGTCTTACCGGTACCCGGAGGGCCAACAAGCAGCGCGCCCTTGGGGATCTTGCCACCAAGGCGGCTGAATTTCTGCGGGTTTCGCAGGAATTCGACAATCTCTTCCAGCTCTTCCTTGGCCTCGTCGATACCGGCAACATCGTCAAAGGTCACGCGACCATGCTTTTCGGTCAGCATCTTGGCCTTGGATTTGCCAAAGCCCATCGCGCCACCTTTGCCGCCACCTTGCATCCGGTTCATGAAATAGACCCAGACACCGATCAGCAACAGGAAGGGCAGAAGCGTGATCAGGAATGACTGGAAACCGGATTGCTGCTGTTTTTCCGCACGAACCGGAATGTCCTTGCCGATCAAAAGTTGGGTCACCTCGGCATCACCCGGTTTGATGGTCACATAGTCGCGCCCGTCATTGGTCCGGTATCGGATTTGTTCGCCATCCAGCGTCACGCGGCTTACGTCACCGGCGTCCACGGCAGAGACAAATTCGGAATAGGTCTTTTCATGGCTCTGGAGCGTTCCGCCCGACCCGCTGAACAGGTTGAACAGTGCCAGAATCAGCAGAAAAAGGACGACCCAAAAGGCGATATTACGAGCGTTGCCCAAGGAAATACTCCCAAATCGTTCGGCATTGAAGGAGGTTGCCAGCTAGACCACTAAAATAGAGATGATTGCCGCAGGTTCAATGCGATAAAAGCGATGCATAAAACTCTTCGCCGTTTGCAAGCAATTTCGCCTCCCAGCCGTTGGCAAATCCGGCAAGCGGGGCCGACCGCAATTCATCACCGCGCCACACGGATGGCGTCGCAAGCAAGGTGGAATACGGGCGACCAACAGCCCTCCAGTCAGGAACCTGCTTCAGTCCTTCGGCACCCAAAGCACGCACTTCAATTCCAACTTCCAGCGGACCAGTGATGTGCCAGCGCCGATCCCAAATTGCATCAATTGAACAAACGCAATCACGGACTGCGTTGTATTCACGACAGAAACGCATGTTTCCGCCGTCCGGTAGAAATAGGCAACCGCCCAGAACAGCGGTTTTTTCTTCTGCCATGGCCGTCATAATCCGCCGCACCGAAGCTCGGCGTGGAGGATAATCTCCTCCACCGATCCATCGCACGATCGCGACAATCAATCGCCGCGCAATTTCATCGGGCAACGCTGCAAATCCTTGCCGGTCGACCAGAATATCCCCGTCTGAAATTGTTGTGAGCTTTTCGGCTTCCTTGCGCAAATAATGGTCCAAGGCGTCGCGCGCCTGCCCCATGTTTTGAGCAACTTCGGCCAATACCAGGGGCGTGATCCCCAGTGCTTCAAACTCTGGAAGCGATTTTCGCACCTTGATCCGGTCGAATTGAACGTCCCGATTCGAAGGGTCCTCGACCCATGCCAGATCTTTGCTGCACAGATACTGGCGCAAACGGTTCCGTGTGATCCCTAGCATAGGACGCAAAAACAGCACTCCGCCCTGCTCGCGGACGCGTGACATGGCTGCCAATCCCGAAACGCCCGATGCGCGCCCCAGCCGCATCAGAACCGTTTCCGCCTGATCGTCCGCAGTGTGCCCCAAGGCAATCGCCGTCACCTCATTGCGTTTGGCCCAATCGACTAACAGCCGGTAACGGGCCCGGCGCGCCTGGTCCTGCAAATTCCCGGTTCCATCCCAACCTGTCCAGTGCAGGGTGTCATGGGCAAGCCCCATAGTCTTGGCCAAGGCTGCCACGCCAGCGGCCTCGGCGGCTGAACCCTTGCGCAGGCCGTGATCCACAGTGACGGCAAGCAATTCGGTATTCTCGGCTTTTAGTGCCTCGCTCAAAAGGTTCAGCAACGCAACCGAGTCTCCGCCACCGGACACCGCGACGCCCAGGCGCGTCGGCAAATCGAGTGGCAGCGCGGCCCGGATTTCTTTAGAAAATGTATGGCTGCTCTGCGTCAAGAACAGCCCAGCGCCGCCATCTCCTGGCTGGCGTCCGCCACCGAGATCGATGTCGGAAACCGCACATTGACTTCACCCAGCGTGATGCAAGCCTGTTCGGTTTGTCCCAAGCGCCCCAGCGCCGCGCCGAGTTCATATAGCGCCTCTGGCGCGAAAGGCCCTTCAGAATCGCCGGTGAAACTGGCCAGATAGGCGCGTGCAGCTTCCCGAGTGTCACCGAGACCTTCCAACGCCTGACCGCGGCGCAGGTGCGCTTCGGACGACAGGGGGCTACCCGGATAATTAAGGTCGAAGTCTGTAAGGAGATCGGCCGCCTTCTGAAAATCGCCTTCGGCCAAAGCCTGAGTAGCGGCATCAAATTCGGACCGTTCACCAATTGCCAGTTGCTCACCCACAGAGGTTGGCGGTGCAGGTGCAATGACGGGTGCTGTCTCTCCGCCCGTATCACCGCCCAGCGTGGTCGTCTCACCCAATGCTCCCAGATCGCCACCTTCCAGTTCGACCAGCCGGAACTCCAAGTCACCTATGCGGTTCGTACCATCGATAACTACGCGGTCAATTCGAGCGTTCAGCTGTTCGGTCTGCTTCGTAATCCGCTGCAACTCAGCCTCGATTGCATCCACGCGCTCCAACACCGAACTGCCCGCCAGATTGGGCGAGGGTGACCCGGTGGTGGAAAACTCGCGCTTGAGCCGCTGGATTTCCACATGGAGAACCGTAAGTTCCTGCCGGATATCCGCAAGTGTCTGCTGATCCTGCCCTCGGGCGACGCCCGCCGTGGAAACAACTGCTGCCAGAACCAAAGCCGCGATGCGCATCGAAATTATCCTGTAGTTGCGCCGGTCAGGACCGTAACAGCCCGGCGGTTCTTGGAATAGCACGCCTCGTCGCTGCAAATCTCAATCGGTCGTTCCTTGCCATAGCTGATAGTTGTCAGGCGGTTGCCCGCAACACCACGCGAGACCAAAAACTCGCGTGCCGCATTGGCACGGCGTGCACCAAGAGCAAGGTTGTATTCACGTGTGCCCTGTTCGTCCGCATGACCTTCGATGGTCGCGGTATAGTCAGGGTTGCTCATCAGCCATTCCGCCTGTGCTTGCAGCGTCGCCTGTGCCTCGGGCGACAGAGTCGATTGATCGACCGCAAACAGTACACGATCACCAACGGCTTGCTGGAAATATGCTGGAGAGTGCGGATCACTGACCGATCCCGGCGCCAATACACCACCGGCCCCGCCTGCCCCACCGTTGCCCCATGTTGAAGGGTCGTTGTTGCTGCACGCCGCAAGCAGCGCCACCGCGCCTAGAGCGGCAAATTTGCTCAATACGTTCATTTCCAGTCGCCTCTTGGTTTGTTTGTTGTTTGTCTTTGTTTACCACACTGCCCGCCCCTTGTGAACGAGATCGCGCAGTCGTTATGCCGCTATTTCTGCAAGGGTGACCACGTTGGATCGCTGCCACCATCCGGCGTGCGAACCGCCTTCAGGTTGCGCCCCGAAATATCCACTGAATAAAGCGTTGACCGCCCATCTGCACCCTGCGTTTCCCGCGTGAACATGATTACTCGCCCATTCGGCGCCCATGTTGGCCCTTCATCAAGAAAAGAGGCCGTCAATAGGCGTTCTTCCTTGCCGTCGGTTCGCATTACCCCAATGTGAAAACGGCCTTCATTCTGCTTGGTAAAGGCAATCAGGTCACCGCGCGGGGACCATACCGGTGTCCCATAGCGCCCTGGGCCGAAACTGATCCGCGTGGCATCGCCGCCAGCGGCTGACATAATATACAGTTGCGGCGAACCCGAGCGGTCGCTTTCGAATACGATCCGGCTGCCATCCGGAGAATAACTGGGCGCGGTTTCAATCGATGGAGCGCTGGTGAGCCGGGCACTGTTACCCGAGGCAACGTCCATCTTCCAAAGATCAGTATTTCCGCCTTGGGACAGAGAATACAGAACTGTGCCGCCATCGGGAGAGAACCTTGGGGCAAAGCTCATTGTCCCTTCTTGAGTTGGCAGCACCCTTCGCTGCACACTGCCAATATCCAGCACATAGATGCGCGGTGCGCCGCTTTCATAACTTGTGTATAACAACCGATCTCCAGACGATGAAAATCGCGGGGCCAGAACAATCGCGGCGCTATCGGTCAGGTACTGAACATTGGCGCCATCATAGTCCATGATTGCCAAGCGCTTGCGGCGCTGGTCTTTGGGGCCGCTTTCCGAAACAAAGGCAACGCGGCTGTCAAAATAGGCCCCTTCACCGGTGATACGGCTGTAGACCTGATCGGCGACCTTGTGTGCCATACGCCGCCAGCCGTCCGAGGTGCCGGTGAATTGCAGACCGTCGCCGAGTTCTGCACCGGAAAACACATCCCAGACCCGGAACCGGACGGTCAGACGATTCCCCGAGACATTGACCGCACCGGTTACCAGCGCCTGTGCGTTGATCGCCTTCCAATCCGCGAACTGGACAGGGGCCTCGAAACTGCTCACCCGGCTGATAAAAGCGTCCGCTGAAATTTCGCGAAACAGTCCTGTTCCACTGAGATCTGCAGCCACGACCCGTGCAATCTGCGACGCATACTCCACCGCCGCCGCGTTGTCGGGCACAAAATCTGGAATCGCGTAAGGCAATGGTTCGATCACACCTTCCGTGATCTCGATCCGCAACGGCTGGTTCTGTGCAAGTGCGGGTATGGCGAGCACCGCCGCACCCAGTAGGAGGCTCGTCAGGAATTTCATCATTTGATCCGCATCCTCTCGGGGTTGAATGTAATCTCGATACTCTGCCACTGGCCATATTTATCGGCAGGCAGGTTGTAACCTTTTGCACCGCATCGAATGATCGCGCGACGCGCCGCCTCGAAAGCCTGCTGCGCGGCTCCGGTCGATCCGCCGGAACTTTCAAGTAGGCGAATGCTGTTGGCGACAGGTTTACCATCCTGTTGCATGGCCACTGATACAATCACTGTTGTTTTCAGCGCTTCTGTCGACAGGGACCCGACGTTCCAGCAATTCGAAACCGCGATGCGCAGAGCATCCTTCTCTCCGCCGGTCAGCGGCGGGCCGCTCGGTGCAGGCGCACCGTCCTGTCCGCTTGCCAAAGCTTCCTTCAATGCATCCTCGACCGCAGAGTCACTGCTCGCAGTTGAATCCGTATTCGTCGACGAGGACTCTGGTTTGGCTTCGGGCTTTTGCTCCGCTTCAGCGACCTGCTCGGGCTTGGGCGCTTGCGGGCGCCTCGACGCCGGGCGCGGAGACCGGTCAGGGGCAAGCTCCTTGCTTTGCTCCGCTTCGGTCACGATTTGATCCGTCGCCTCCTCCTGGGCGGTTTGCTCCTGCTGCTCTTGCTGTTCTTCCGCACCTTCATCCTGCGCAACAGGCGGGGTTTCCACATCGTCAGGCGTCACGTCCGGCAGTGGCGGCGCAACTGGCTGTGGAGCGACCTTGTCGGCCGGGCGCGGCTTTGGCTTTTTCCCCGGCGGGACTGGTAGGGCGACAACCTCTGGCTCGGGCTGCTGCAAAGTTGGAAGCTCCTCAGATACTTCGGGATCAGGTGTCGGCAGAACCGGCTCAGGCGCTGTTTCTGCCTGGGGCTCCGGCGGCGTTTCTGGTTCAGGGCGGGGCAGTTCGCCTTCGACCTGCTCCGGAGCGGAAGGTTTGTCATCTGGCACGTCGGGCTGTTGAAGGGCCGCAAGTGAATCCGACACTTCAGGTGCCTCTTGTGGAGCGGTCAAGGCCGCGAACTCCTCAGCCGAGATCACGGAAACATCCTGAACTTCGAATGGCAATGGCTCGGAACGGAAGGTGCCGCCGAACAAGGCCCATCCGATCAGAATCACATGAGCGACGCCAGAGATCTTGGTACCGGTTTGCAAACCGCGTCCTCACTCTCAACCGTCATCCAGCGTCGGCCCGCCGGTATCCGTCACAAGGCCGACATTCGAAAAACCACCCGCATTCAACGCCCCCATGACTTCCATCACCTGCGCATAAGGAATGGCACCATCCGCGCGCAAGAACACCTTGTCGCTCGACCGCTCTGCCGCAATAGCGCGCAGTTTTCCAATCAATTCCTCGCGGACGACATCCGTCGTCTGAATCTGCACACTACCATCTGCGGTCATTGTTACAGTCAGCGGCTCTTCGGTGTCGCTTGGCAGTGCCGTTGCTGCCGTTTTCGGCAAATCTACCGGCACGCCGACCGTCAACAGCGGCGCCGCCACCATAAAAATTATAAGCAACACGAGCATCACATCCACGAAGGGTGTGACGTTAATCTCGGACATCGGCCGTACACTTCCGCGCCGGCGGCCACGCCGACGCCCTGTGCCACTTTTTTGCTGAACAGCAGCTCCCATGGCTCAGGTGTCCAGCTGACGTGACAGGATGGTTGCGAACTCGTCAGCAAAGGCCTCGTAGCCAGAAACGATCCGGTCGCTGTCGGCGCTTAGTTTGTTATAGAAGATCACCGCCGGAATGGCCGCCAGCAGGCCAAAACCCGTAGCCATCAGCGCTTCGGCAATCCCAGGCGCGACCACGGCCAGGTTAGTATTCTGCTGTTCGGCAATCTCGATAAAGGCGTTCATGATGCCCCAGACAGTTCCGAACAGGCCGATAAACGGAGCAGTCGAACCGACAGTGGCAAGAATTGGCAACCCCTTTTGCAGTGCTTCTGACTCCTTGGCGATCGCAACATCCATTGATCGGTCGATGCGCGCCTGTGCGCCCGCTATCATCCCGCCATCATTGCGATGAGAGCGGCGCCATTCGATCATCCCGGCGGCAAATATCTTTTCTGAACTGCCGTCCGGTTGCGGTCCTGTCTGATCAAAAAGTTCGTCGAGCGGATTGCCTGACCAGAAGGCTTCGTCGAAGTCCTCTGCTTCCGCCCGAGCTTTTCGGTAGTTGATCAGTTTCTGAATGATGATGGCCCACGACCAGAAGGACGCGAAGATCAACATCAACATCACCAGTTTCACGACAAAAGTTGCGCGGGCAAACAGCCCCCACATGGAGAAATCGATCTCCTGCGCCAGCGCCAGCGTCTCAGCTTCCATGAACCTGCTCTTTTTCTGCCTGAAGGGCCATTGTTTCGGCCTTGTTTTGGCGAACGCTAGCGTAGATCGGAATGAAATGCCAACAATACCACCTCTGTAGCAAAAAATGTTACAGCAATGCGCGAATCTCTGCCGGTAGGCGTACGGGCTTTCCAGCCGTATTCATGCAGACCGCTGTAACCATGGCCCGGAACACCTCTGTTTCGCCGCGCTTGACCGATTGGGACATGGTCAAGCGGACACCGGACAACGAAATCATTTCGGTCTCGACAACCAGTTCATCCTCAAATTTCGCCGTGGAAATATAGTCAGCCTCGATCCGACGCACGACCCAGACAATGCCCGCATCCCGCATGGCATTCTGGTCATTGCCCAACTGACGCACCCAGTCCGAGCGGGCCCGTTCAATGAACCGCAGATAGTTGGCGTGATAGACAATGCCCCCCATGTCGGTATCTTCATAGTAAACCCGGACAGGAAAGACATGCGTCATAGCGTTTGCTCTAGGCGGGCAAACAATCTCAGCGCATGGGAGCTGTCCCGCGCCGCCCCCGGCAAGACCGGATCATAAGCGGCCCGGATCAACGCGGCAACGTCGGGCCTCAGGATCGTTGCGTCACCCGCGATGGCCAGAGGGGACTGCGCACGAAAGGCTGTGTCGGACCACAACAGGATCGTCTGCACCACTTGGTTCAATGCAAGTGTTTCGGCAGGCATGTCGGACAATTGCTTGTCCATACGCAGAAATACAAATGCAGCCTTGATTGCACCGTCTTCTTCGAACCTAAACACCCGGTATTGGTTGGCCTCTGCCGTAACCAGCCGGTCGATTAGCAGTTTCAAATCGGGGATCAGCCGATCAAGATCCGGCACTTCAAGCAACTCTTCCCACTCGCGGAAGAAGAACACCATGCAATTGGCGCCCAACTCCGGATCCGTCTCGGCCATTTTGTGACCAGCCAACGCCACGACAGCCTCGAACGCACCCTTTACGACCGACAGGGTCTGGGCCTCGACCCCAAATACGATCGGAACGATCGGGCGTCCCCAACGGGCAAACAGAAATTCACCGCTTTCGCGCGTGAACAAGTTTTCGACGTCTTCTGGTGTCACAAGTACAACTTCTTATTTTCGGAATTACTCCCGCCGGAGGCATAATACATTGTGGCACAATGCTTCAACCAAAGAGGTCGCTTTGCCGCTTTGGCATCGGCATCCCCAAATGCGCCCAGGCCTTTTGAGCCAACATTCGCCCGCGCGGGGTTCGTTGGATCAGCCCTTGCTGCAAAAGGAATGGCTCGATCACTTCTTCCAACGAATCGCGGCTTTCCGAAAGCGCCGCTGATAGGGTTTCAATACCCACCGGGCCGCCGGAATAATTCTCGGCTATCAGCTTGAGATACCTTCGATCCGCTCCGTCCAGACCCAGATTATCCACACCAAGCCGGGTCAACGCCCCATCCGCCAGGTCGCGAGTGATCCGCCCGTCGCCTTCGACAACGGCAAAATCCACAACGCGACGCAGCAGGCGACCAGCAATCCTGGGCGTTCCGCGCGACCGCCGCGCAATCTCGCGCGCGCCGTCATGATCCGCAGGTGCGCCCAGTTTTCTGGCATTCCGTGTGACGATTTCGTGCAACTCGTCCACCGTGTAAAACTGCAGCCGCGTGGGGATTCCGAACCGGTCGCGCAGGGGGGTCGTCAACAAACCCATCCGCGTTGTCGCCCCGACCAGTGTAAACGGCTGCAACTCGATCCGCACAGTGCGCGCAGCTGGACCTTCACCTATCACTAGATCGAGTTCAAAGTCCTCCATCGCGGGATAAAGCACCTCTTCGACCGTCGGGTTGAGGCGATGAATTTCGTCAATGAACAGTACGTCGCGCTGTTCCAGATTGGTGAGGATTGCCGCCAGATCCCCCGCCTTGGCTAGAACCGGCCCCGAGGTCATGCGGAAATTCACCCCCAATTCGCGCGCAACGATCTGCGCTAGTGTCGTCTTTCCCAGCCCTGGGGGGCCGTGAAACAGGGTGTGGTCCATAGCCTCACCCCGCTGGCGAGCGGACTGAATGAACACGCGCAGATTGGCGCGCGCCTCGGCCTGACCGATGAATTCATCCAATCCCTGCGGGCGAAGGGCGCGGTCATTGTCCTCGGGCAAAGGCTCTGGGCGAAGAGTTGGATCAGCATCGACCATCAATCAGTCACCCTTTCGGAGCCAGAAGTTTCAGCGCAGCGCGGATCAGTTCCGCCTCCCCTGCATCCGAATTGTTCGCTGCAGCCTCAGCGACGGCGGCGGCGGCTTCTGACGGTCCATACCCGAGATTGGATAAGGCAGACAATGCCCCAGCGGTCGCTGCCGCGGCACCAACGGGCTGCTTTGGCAGTTTTTTCCCTGCCGGTGCAGGCTCGGCAATAGTCGGCTCGACTACTTCAGCAAAGGGCCCGTCCATCGCATCAACAACGGCCCCGCCCATAGCCATTACACCTGGGGCCTTGTCTTTCAGGTCCAAGACGATCCTTTGCGCCGTCTTCGGACCGACACCCTTGGCCGCCTTGACCGATGCCCAATCTCCAAGTGCGATTGCCCGGCTGACGCCATCCGGCCCCAAGGCTCCGAGAATGGCGAGCGAGACCTTGGCGCCGACGCCTTGAACCGAACACAACAAACGATGCCATTCCTTTTCGACCAAGGACATGAAACCATAAAGCTGCATCAGGTCTTCCCGCACCACCATATCGGTATAAAGAGCGACCGCTTCACCCGCTCCGGGCAGCGCCGCCATGGTCCGGTCGGAGCAGTAGACAATGTATCCGACACCGCGCACGTCGATCAAAATGTGATCCGCAGCCCGATAACCCAGCCGCCCCGTCAATTTTCCAATCATCCCCGCACCTTTTTCAACCGCACCGGTTGCGTCTTGCCGTAATAGGCGTGACAAATCGCAATAGCCAGCGCATCCGCTGCATCCGCACCTTTGGGCTGGCATCCGGGCAGTTGCAGTTTGACCATGTGCAAGACCTGTTCCTTTTCAGCATGCCCGACACCCACGACGGTCTTTTTCACCCGGTTCGGCGCATATTCCCCGACCGGCAACCCCGCTTGGGCCAAGGTGAGCAATGCCACACCTCGCGCCTGACCCAACTTCAGCGTTCCGGCCCCATCCTTGTTCACGAAAGTCTGTTCGATGGCAGCCTGATCGGGTGCATGGGCCGCAATCACCTCGACGATCTGATTATGAAGCGACAACAGCCTTTCACCCAGATCATCACCGTCGGAATGACACAGCCCATTCGCTACGTGGCTAAGACGACTGCCATGTGATTCGATGACGCCCCATCCCAGGGTACGCAGCCCCGGATCAATCCCCAGAATTCGCATATTCCGCCTCAGCCCGCTCGGGTTATTGATGCCTTTTTACCCCACTAGCACGAAACAAGAACATTCTCCAAGAAGTTTGCGTTCACGCACAAAAACGACATTGATGCCACACTCACGACTTCGGCGCTCAAATTCGACTTTTTGCGGTCTGGTTTCGACACACTGAAAGGGCGAAATTCACCAATGTTTCAAGGCTGTTTCACAGCATCAGACCATTGCAGAAACTGCATAGGACACATGCATTTTTCGCGCTTGTGGATACACTCTTACCTCACTAGATGCCCGGCAGATCGAAACAACGTACGATTCATTCTAGATAGAAGGAAACAGGATATGGCTGCACTGGACACCACCCGCACCACCACTGGCTCGTTCGGCCTCGTTGGCCGTATCGGCGAGCTTTTCGCAATGGTCATCAACACCTTTGTCGAATGGAATGACGCCCGCGTCACCCGTGACGCACTTTCCGGGCTGTCGGATCGTGAATTGGAAGATATCGGCATGTGCCGTGGCGACATTGATCTTGTTGCCAATGGTAAGCGCTAAGCCTGCCGCTCACATCCCGCCCCATTCTTTTCCCTCGGGGGCAAAACGAAAACGCCGCGTATTCTCCCAGACGCGGCGTTTTTCACTACTGGTCGCTGAATTTAGCGCAAAATCGACCCCAATTGAGTTGCAATCAATTCGGTGATGGGCTCGACCTGCATCACCCACGCACCAGCCTTCTCCACCGAAGTACCTTCGCTCAGACGCTCGACCCGGTCGCTGTATGATGCTTGCCCCAAGGCGGCCAAAAGAAAAGCCTTGAACACGAAAAAAGCGACCCCGAACATCACCAGCACTCGAAGCGGCAGCGCCGAGCGGACTCTGTGCGGTTTCATTACAATCAAACCATCCGAGCGCATTCTCGCAAAATAGCCGCGCGACATGGCTTGGTGCTTTTTATTCAAGCGCCTTACTCGTTGATCGAACTCCATTGGTTTATCAACCATTGCAGCCTCCGGGACTTCGCCCTCCTGTCCTCTAAGAGGTCAGGCTAGGCGCGAAATGCGCCGAAAGCATGGCGAAAACCGAAAAAACCCCGCAAACAGGCCTACTTTGCGCCATTTTTTGTTAAAGTGAGCGTCGTCCACTCACCAATTTCTTCTTTTTCCACTAAATTGGTTCCATTTTCGATATAGACGGACGCCACATCTTGTGCCTGTTCATTCAAAATACCCGATAATATGGCGTATCCTCCTGGCTGAAGGTTCTCCACAAGATCAGGCGCCAACGCGACTAGAGGACCTTTGAGGATATTGGCAAAAATCAACTCATAAGGCCCCACTGCCTTGAGTTCCGGATGGTCAAACCCGGCCGCCTCAAGGCACCGAACACTTCCCTCCATCCCGTTCGCGCGAAGATTCGCCTTGGCCACATCAACCGCGACTTCATCAATATCGCTGGCAAGAAAATCTCCGGACCAAACACGTGCCGCGGCCATAGCCAGAACAGCGGTCCCGCATCCGATGTCTGCGACCTTTGACGCTTCAAAGCCGTTTTCGACCAAGCGATCCAGCGCCCGCAAGCAACCGAGGGTTGTTCCGTGATGACCGGTTCCAAAGGCCATTGCCGCCTCGATCAACAGCGGAATGCTGCCGTCCGGCACCTTGTCGGCATCATGGCTGCCGTAGACAAAGAACCGCCCTGCCTCGACCGGGGCAAGTTCCCGGCGGACATGTGCAACCCAGTCAGTTTCGGGAAGCTCTGAAACAACAAAGGGATTTGCCCCGAACGCAGCCGATAGAAGCGCCAAGGCAGCAACATCTGGCTCTTCGGTAAAATACCCGCCAATCTCCCAAAGCCCCGATCCATCCTCGACTTCGAACACACCGACACCGGTCGGTTCGGGCTGCAGCCGCTCCATCGCCACGCCAAGCTCTTCGGCTGCGGTTTTGCCGATCAATGTGGTCAATGCGGTATATGTGGGCATCAGCGTCTCCTGAATCTGTCTGCATGCGCGTAAGACCGTGGTGGTTCGAGGTCAAGGTTTGGCAATTTTTCCCGACCCAGCGACACTGTGAATCTCCACCCCCATGAAGCGGCGCCGATTCCCACGAAGAAACTGCACAAAGCTTGTGCGTAAATGACCCCAGACGAGCCATAGATCGAAGCCAGCCAAAGGGCGGCTGGTAAGGTCAGCACCATATCCCTTGTCCAGTTCGTCAGAGTTGCACGTCTGGGTCGCCCCAGGGCGTTGAACGCCGCATTCGAGACGAACAACATCGAAGCAAATACGAAACCACCTGCTCCCACATGGGTGAAAGCCTGAAGAACACCCTGCGCAGCCGCAGGCAGTTCAAACCATCTGGCAATGACCGGACTTGCCGAAATCAAAACAACCCACATCACCAGCGTATACCCCAGACCGAACAGGATCGAATCGCGATAGGTACTGCAGACCCGGTCATAGTACCGTGCCCCATAATTCTGACCAAAGATGCCACCGATCGCGCCTGCCAGAGAAAAGATGCCGCCGAAAGCGACCACCGTAAGCCGACCCACAACTGCCCACCCGGCCATGGCCTGGTCGCCGAACTGGGCCATGACCGACGTCAGTATGTAGTTGCCGGTCGGCGCCGCCAGTTGGGTCAGGATTGCAGGTATGGCGATCAGAAGGTAGGGGCGGGTTGTGCCTAGGCAATCACGCCACCTGAAACGTGCCAGAAGATCGTTCGAATTGGTCGCAAAATAGAGCGCCATGCCGAGCATTACGAACCGGAACAGAACCACTCCGGCGGCAGCGCCATCCAACCCCAACCCCAGACCATAGATCAGAATGGGGTCGATGATCATCGCAACGCCGCCGGACGCCAGAGTGACAGACATCGAACGCACGGCATCACCCTCTGCCCGCAACGCACCATTGGCGATCATCCCCGCGGCCATGATGCCCAAAGACGGCACGGTCATTGCCAGATAACGCGCTGCCAGTGCGGCTGTTTCGCCTTCGGCCCCGGACATGGCAACGATCTGGTGGCGGAACAACAGAATACCGAACCCTGTGACACTCTGGATCAAGAATGCCAAGGCCATCGTGCTGGTAGCTTGACGCCGCGCCAGCCCGCGCCGACCCTGCCCGATCCGGCGCGAAATCAGCGCGGTGGCCGCAATCATCAATCCGATGCCAACGCTGACTGACAGAAACTGGATTGCGAAGGCAAAGCCGATCGCCGCCATCAAACGAGGCTGGCCGAGTTTGGAAATCCAAAACAGATTGGCCGCATCCACCAGAAAGACAAATGTGATCCCGGCGGCACCGGCCAGAGTCATGCGCGCCACATGCCCCATCGTCGATCCGCTCAGGAACCGCCTTTTGTCAGACATCAGGCCTCACTCCGCCGGAGCCGGAGCATATTTTGAGAAAACCGTCTCGTTACCTGGTTCGGGATGGCGCGGGATCAACAGCGACAGGCCAAGCGATACCAGCGCCATCAAAGCGGCCAATCCGAATACCGCACCCGGAGACACCACCCACAAAAGACCCAGCAGCGCGGGTAGGAACACCGCTGCGATGTGGTTGATGGTAAAGGCAACTGCGGCAGTTGGCGCTATATCGGCGGGGTCGGCAATTTTCTGAAAGTAGGTCTTGAGTGCCAACGCCAGAGCGAACAAAACATGGTCGATCACGTAAAGGACGGCAGCCAGAACCACACCCCAACCGAACCAATAGATACCGCCGTAAGCTGCAAAGACCGTTGCCAAACCCAGGTATTCAAAAATCAAGGTTCGGCGTTCGCCGAACAACGCTACAGCCTTTCCCAGCATCGGAGCGACGGAGATATTGATCAGCAGGTTGATTAGGTACAGCCCGGTCAGTTCATGTACGTCGAAACCGAATTTTTCGACCATCATGAACCCGGCGAACACGATGAATATCTGCCGCCGCGCTCCAGCCATGAACTGCAACGCGTAGTACAGCCAGTACCGACGGCGTAGTATCAGCTTTTTTGTTTGTGGAGTGGGGGAGTCGAACTGTGGAAACGCCACAAGACAAAATAGCGCCATAATCGCGGTCATCCCGCCCGCGGCCATGAAAACCGTATTGTAGGACAAATCGAAACGATTCCAGGTCAGAACGATCAGGCCATACACGATCAAAGTTGCGGTGGAGCCTGTCGCCACCAGCCATCCCAAAACCTGCGGAGCTCGGTCTTTGGGCAACCATTGCAGTTGCAGCGACTGGTTGACCGTTTCGTAATAGTGAAAGCCGATCGAACTGAAGAGCGTTACGAACAGCAATCCTCCCAGGCTTGGGAACCATGCCGTCACCGCAGTTGCAGCACCCAAAAGCACAAGCGAGATCATCGCCAGCACCTGTTCGCGGATCACCATGATCACAGCGATTACCCCGATGGCCAGAAAACCCGGGATTTCACGCACCGTGTGCAACAACCCGATGTCGGCACCATCAAAATTCGCCGCCTCAATGACAAAATTGTTCAGCAGTGCGCTCCACGCGTTAAACGCGATCGGCATGGTCATGGCCATGACAAACAACAAGGTGACCGGGCGGCGCCAGAAAGGCAGATCGCGCGCATCTGACAAGGGGACGGGTTGCAGCATGAGATGTCCTCTACGCCCAATATGTCACCTTGGCGAGAGAAAACCTGGTTGCGCACATCTGATCTGCATCAATGCAGAGAATTGAATATCTACTTAGTTCTCATCCAAGCATGCGATGGAGTTTGCCATGGACCTTGTCAGCGTCGTCGAGCGGATCGGCGAAGCCCCAACCGCCGCTCTGTTCGGTCTGATTACCGGAATAACTTTTGGTGTCGCAGCGCAGCGTTCGCGATTCTGCCTGCGAGCCGCAACAGTCGAATTCGCCAGAGGACGGATTGAGGACAAGATTGCAGTCTGGTTCCTTACATTTTCGACGGCGGTCGTCTGGGTCCAATCCGCACAATTACTGGGTTTGATGGAGTCGGCCGACGCGCGCATGATGGCCGTTCCCGGCAGTTGGTCCGGAGCGATCATAGGCGGGCTTTTGTTTGGCGCCGGGATGGTTTTGGCTCGTGGGTGCTCGGGTCGTTTGCTGGTTCTGGCCGCAACAGGAAATTTGCGTTCAGTGGTTTCAGGGCTGATCTTTGCGGTTGTCGCCCAAATGACCCTGACCGGCATACTTTCCCCGCTCCGCGATCAGCTGGCCAGTTTGTGGATCACTGACGGCGGTCGCAATATGGACATGCTGACCGCGCTGGGGTTACCGCAATACGGTGGATTGATGTTAGGTGCGGCAATTGCACTTGTCGCATTGGCACTATCGATCCGGCAAAAGATCGGTGTGTCCCGGTTGATCTTTGCGTCGGGAGTAGGGTTTTCAGTTGCTCTGGGCTGGGTACTGACCTACTCGCTTGCGCAAGTTGCATTTGAACCCGTGCAAATCGAAAGTGCGACATTCACCGGACCTTCGGCACATACGCTGATGTTTTTTCTAGAACGCGATGCGGTCCTGGAATTCGACGTGGGCCTGGTTCCTGGCGTTTTCATCGGTGCAATGCTGGCCGCATGGCTGGCTGGCGAAATGCGGTTTCAGGCATTTGATGATGCTTTGACCATGCGCAAGGCGATGATCGGCGCCGCCTTGATGGGCTTTGGCGGAATGCTGGCCGGGGGCTGCGCCATCGGTGCGGGCGTTACCGGGGGATCGATCTTTGCCGGAACCGCATGGCTGGCCTTGTTTTGCATGTGGGTCGGGGCCATGGCGACCGACATGCTTGTCGATCAGAAATCCGGGACGGTGCCGATCTGATCGTCAATAGAAACTTTGCGGGTCAATATCGACTGCCAACCGCATATCTCCCTTGAGCCGTATCGGCGCAATCCATTTGGCGATTGCGTCTTGTAACGATGCGCCTTTGGGGGCCTTGACCAACAATCTCACCCTGTGCCGTCCCCTGATGCGTGCAATCGGGGCGGGTGCAGGGCCAAAGACCTGAGCGCCGATCTGACGTATGGCAAAGTCGTTACGGGCCAAATCATTTCCAAGATCGAAGACAGGGCCAATCTCGGAACCTGACAGAATGATCCCCGCCATCCGCCCATAGGGCGGTACGCCCGCCGCCTGCCGCCCTGCAGCCTCGGCCTTCCAGAATGCCTCTTCGTCGCCCGCCAGAATTCCCCGGATCACCGGGTGTTCGGGTTGAAAGGTCTGCAACAGTGCCTGGCCCGGCCTGTCTGCCCGCCCGGCCCTACCTGCGACCTGTCGCATCAATTGAAAGGTCCTCTCCGCTGCTCTCAGGTCAGACCCCTGCAGGCCAAGATCAGCGTCGATGACGCCTACGAGTGTCAGTTTCGGAAAGTTGTGCCCTTTTGCCACAAGCTGCGTACCAATGATGATATCGGCGTTCCCTTCGGCAATCTGTTCGATCTTTTCCTTCAGCGCGCGTGCAGACCCGAACAAATCGGAGCTCAGCAATGCGATCCGGGCATCGGGGAATGCCGCCGCGGCTTCTTCTGCCAACCGTTCTATTCCCGGCCCGACCGGTGCCAGCTTGCCGTCCACCCCGCAAGAAGGACAGACATCGGGCATCGGCTTGGTTTCGCCGCATTGATGGCACATCAGGCGTTTGAGAAAGCGATGCTCGACCATACGCGCATCGCAATGATCACATCCTATCTGATTGCCACAAGCGCGGCACAAAGTAACGGGTGCGTAACCGCGCCGGTTGATAAACAAAAGTGACTGTTCACCCTTTTCGATCCGTCTAAGGACCGCTTGCCTGAGCGACGGTGAAATCCACGTCCCCGGCTGCAGCCGTTCGTCCCGCATGTCCAAAGATTTCATCTCGGGCAGGACTGCCTCGCCAAAGCGCGCTGTCAGGTCCAGCCGATCATACTTGCCTGCTTGAGCGTTTGCCCAACTTTCCAAAGAGGGAGTCGCGCTGGCCAGCACCACCCGCGCCCCGCAGATTGCAGCGCGCAGAACGGCCATGTCACGCGCATTGTAGAGTACTCCGTCCTCTTGCTTGTACGATGTGTCGTGTTCTTCATCGACCACGACTAGCCCAAGATCGCGAAAAGGTAGAAACAGCGCCGAGCGCGCACCCACAACGAGTTGCGCATCGCCCTGACCGACCATACGCCAGACACGGCGGCGTTCTGTCAGTGTCACGCCGGAATGCCATTCCGCCGGGCGGGTCCCAAAGCGCGCTTCGACGCGGGTAAGGAACTCGGCGGTCAAGGCGATCTCGGGCAACAGTACCAACGCCTGTCTTCCTAGTCGGACCGACTCGGCCACGGCCTCAAGATACACTTCGGTCTTGCCCGACCCGGTCACACCCTTCAGTAACGTCGTACCGTAATCGCCCGTCAGAATTGCTCGTTGCAATGTCCGTGCTGCGAAAGTCTGGTCTTCCGTCAGCACCTTGCCCGGTTTATCTGGATCGAGCATCGGGTAAGGCAAATCTCGAGGACTGTCCTCCTCGCGCACTGCCCCCTGTTTGACCAGCCCTTTGACAACCGAAGATGTCACCCCGGCCATCTCTGCCAATTCCCTCAACGTAAAGGCGAGGCCACCGTAGTCGCGCAAAACCTCCAAAACCCGCCTGCGCGCGTCTGTCAGCCGATCCGGTTCGACATTGCCTGACCGATAGATCTTGCGCATGGATGGCGGATCCGCGAGACCGGGCGCACGCGTGGCCAGCCGCAGCATCGCGGGCATCGGCGTCAGTGTGTAATCTGCGGCGCGCGCCAGAAACAGGCGCATCTCTTCGCGCATCGGCGCCACATCCAGAACCCGGATCACCGAGCGTATCTTGGAGCGATCGAAATCGCCTCTGCCCGCCCCCCAGACCACGCCCAGCACCTTGCGCGGACCCAATGGAACTTCGACGAACGCACCCGGAAAGCAGCCACCTTCGGGCGCCTTGTAGTCCAGCGTACGATCAAGAGGCTGCGTGGTCAGAACCGCCACCAACTCGCCTTGGCCAAAGTATTCTGGTGCCCTCAAGTGTTTCCTTTCTCCGACAGGGGTTTCGGCAGGTGTTCCTTTGAGGTAAAGGCAAGCGCGACAGAGGCCAACCCATCAAAGGACTGCCCCATGAAATTCTTTGTAGACACCGCCGAGATCGATGCCATCGCGGAACTGAACGATCTGGGCATGGTGGACGGCGTGACCACCAACCCGTCGCTGATCCTGAAATCGGGACGTGACATTCTGGAAGTAACCCAGGAGATCTGTGATCTCGTTGATGGCCCGGTGTCGGCCGAAGTTGTTGCGACAAAAGCAGAAGACATGATTGCCGAAGGCCGCAAGCTGGCCAACATCGCGCCGAACATTGCAGTCAAAGTGCCGCTGACCTGGGACGGGTTGAAAACCTGTAAAACGCTGACTGACGAAGGGCAGATGGTCAACGTCACCCTGTGTTTCTCGGTGAATCAGGCGATTCTCGCCGCAAAGGCGGGTGCCACCTTTATCTCACCCTTCATCGGTCGCCTTGACGACATCAACCTTGATGGCATGGATCTGATTGCTGACATCCGCCACGTCTATGACAACTACGGCTTTGAGACAGAGATCCTTGCCGCTTCGATCCGCACCGTGAACCATGTCACTGAAAGCGCCCGGATCGGGGCCGACGTCATAACCGCGCCGCCCGCCGTGATCAAAAAGTTGGCTGATCATCCGCTGACCGACAAAGGGCTTGAAACCTTTTTGGCGGACTGGGCTAAGACTGGGCAGAAAATCCTTTGATACTTCCGCTCGTGAAGCGGAACCCCGGTTTTTACACATTCCCTTAACACCGGATTACACGGCGCAAGCGACTATCGAGTCTGGCAGCGTGTCTTGTGCGCGGCCAGGCCAACCATGCCCTCACATGCCCCCAAGCTTTCCACCGGAAACCTCTTTTGGTCGCGACTTAGCAGGAAGCAGCACGCCTTGGCTGCATTTCAACCACAGGGCGATTTCGATTTCACGGTTTTGCCTCGATTTTTCCTAAGCAAAGCCGAAAGGCCGTGCTATAAACCGCATCAACACAAAAACACGGACAAATCATGAGCAGAGAAGCGAAACTCGAAGACAATCTGCGCGCCGCGATCCTAGCGAAACCCGACGTTGTTCTGGACGACAAGGATCTGATGCAAGCACTGGTTGCGGCCAATGAACGCGCCATGGGCGAGAACATCATAGACTTGCGGTCCATAGCAATGGAGCGTCTGGAAGCCCGCCTCGACCGGTTGGAAGACACGCACCGTTCTGTCATTGCTGCCGCTTATGAAAACCTCGCAGGAACCAATCTGGTGCATCGCGCCATTCTTCGGCTGCTGGAACCATCCGATTTCGAAGAGTTCCTTGGGACCCTTGGGGGTGACATAGCCGATATCCTGCGGGTAGACGTCGTCACACTTGTCCTCGAGTCCACGCTTGATGGAACCGATCCGGTTCTTTCGCGGCTTGGCGACGCATTGAAAGTAGTCGAGCCGGGTTTTGTCGATACCTATCTCGGTGGTAATGCGCGGCGCGCAACCCGACCGGTAACACTGCGTCCGATAACATCTTCTGCACAGAAGATCTTTGGAGATCAGACCATGCGACTGAAATCCGAAGCGTGCCTCAAGCTTGATCTGGGAACCGGACGTCTTCCTGGTATGATCGTGATGGGTTCCACCGATCCCCGCCATTTCACTCCGCAGCTTGGCACCGATCTCCTGTCATTTTTTGCCAACGTATTCGAACGCTCGATGCGCCACTGGCTGTCGTGAGCCTGATATCTCCAGCCTGCCGAGACGCACTTCAGCGCTGGCTGGAGAACCAGAAAGCCCTGGCCGGACATTCCGAAAACACCCTGATTGCCTATCGCGGAGATGTGGTTGATTTCCTGTCCTTCATGACATTGCACCATGGGCAATCCGAAGGGCTGGCACCCATCGCAAGGATATTAGTCTCGGACATGCGTGCATGGATGGCGCACCAACGGAGTGAAGGCGTCGGTGCCCGGTCGCTTGCGCGCAAACTGTCTGCAGTCAAGACATTCTATCGCTGGCTGGCAGAGCGCGAAGGGTTTGAACCCAGCGCCGTTCTATCCACACGCGCACCCAAATTCACCAAAAAGCTTCCCCGCCCGCTTGCTGAAGACGCCGCTCGCGCCATTATCGACACTGTCGAACTGCAGTCCGAAAAGGATTGGATAGCGGCCCGCGATGTGGCGGTTGTCACTTTGCTCTATGGTTGTGGCCTTAGGATCTCCGAAGCTTTGTCTTTGAAGGGAATGGACGCACCCTTGCCGGATACGCTTCGGATCACCGGCAAAGGCGGGAAAGAACGTGTTGTACCTGTGATTCCAGCTGCCCGTGTCGCCATCGACACCTATGTTCGCCTTTGCCCCTATCCCAAGGAACCATCTGCGCCCCTGTTCAGGGGCGTCCGGGGCGGCGCATTGAACCCTCGCACAATCCAGGGGGTGATGGCAAAGGCCAGAATGCAGCTTGGCCTTCCGGCAACTGCCACACCGCATGCGCTTCGGCACAGTTTTGCGACACATCTCTTGGCCGCCGGAGGCGATTTGCGGGCCATCCAGGAATTGCTGGGACACGCCTCGTTATCCACAACACAGACTTATACTGCCGTTGACACTGCGCGTCTGATGGAAGTCTACAATCGCACCCACCCAAAAGCGTAAGTCCTCACATTCTGTCACAGATTCGTGTTTTGAAGTGTACGGAAGTGCTGAATAAGTAAGTCTGTTTTGTGCGAGCCTGATAGTCACCACGACGACTGAAGGGAGAACAGCCATGACAAGACATCTTTTCACGGTCACCGCAGCAATCGCCTGCACGTTCGGCGTCACCGCAGTATCGGCTCAGGAATGCGCGATTCCGACTGAAGACCCGTTTGAATTAACCGAAACAGATATCGGAACTATCTACGACTGCATCAAAGACAAGATGGTGGAGAGCTACGCAAAAGAAGGCGATCGGCTGGCGATGAACTATCGCAACTGGACTGTTAGCGGAACCCGGCCTGCGGTCGCCGGCCCACACGGCAACCGGTTGCTGTTGACATTTGCCAACCCGATCGCTGCCGAGGAATACCTGAAATTCGCCGAAGAAGGCGTTGAAATGCCGATTGGGTCCGTTCTGGCCAAAGAGAGCATTTCCATCGACAAGAAAAACAAGCAAGCCAAGGTCGGACCACTTTTCGTGATGACTAAGGTTGCCTCGGACGAAGCGCCCGAGACCGATGGTTGGGTCTATTCAGCGGTTCAGCCGAACGGCAAGCCGATGAAGTTCAAACAGTCTTTCTGTCACGATTGCCATGTGAGTTGGGAAGCGCAGGATGCTTTGGCCTATCCGTTGGAAGAGGTTCGCATATCAAACTGAAGCAGAAGACAGTCAGGGTTGAAGACAA
>NZ_JBXWSF010000029.1:0-45299 GCF_059613285.1 Ruegeria sp. BHSB058
ATGGTGACCTTGGTTGCGGGCCAGATTTCCTGCACCGCACGCGCCATGACATGGGCGAGGTCGTGGCGGATCAGCTCGTTGGCCTGCGCCTCGTCCTTGAGGGTGTGGATGGCGATGTCGGCGTCGGTCTCGATGGGCCATTGCAGGTCCCAGTGCCGGCCGTTCACCGTGGCCGAGATGGCCTTTTTCGCGAGCGAAGTCGAAATGTCGGCGGCGACCTGCGCGGGCGTGACGCCTGCGTCATAGGATCGTGCATTGCCATCGGGAAAGGTTAGGGAGACTGACTGTGAGTCCAGGGCCATATCGGCTCTCCTCGTCGGTTTGGCGCCCACTGAACGCCCGGTTGCGGGTTATTTGCGTTCGGGTCGTTTGGCAGGTGCCGGTGCCTGTGTCAAGGGCGGGAGCGAGGGGCGCTGCCCCTCGCGCTCCCCGGGGTATTTTGGACCAGAAAGAAGGCAGGGGCGATTGCGCTTGCGGGACCCGCGTGCATGATGCGGGCGATGAAGGAGACTGTTTGATGACGGCAACGAATTTTCTGGAGACGGAGCAGGGACGGCGGCTGGCCTATCACAAGACTGAGGGCGCGGGGCCGGTGATCGTTTTCCTGGGGGGCCTCAAGTCGGATATGGAGGGCACCAAGGCAGTGCATCTGGAGGCCTGGGCGAAGGCGCGCGGGCAGGCCTATCTGCGGTTCGACTATTCCGGTCACGGGGAAAGCTCGGGTCACTTCGAGGAAGGCTGTATCGGCGATTGGCACGAGGATACGGTGGCGGCGGTTTCGGCGCTGACCGATGGGCCGCTGATCGTGGTCGGCTCATCCATGGGAGGGTGGCAGGCATTGTTGCTGGCGCGGGCATGCCCCGGACGGATTGCCGGGATGGTCACCATCGCGGCGGCGCCGGATTTCACCGAGGATGGCTGGTGGGCGTCGTTTACCGACGATCAGAAAGCGGCCCTGGCTGCGTCGGGTCGGGTGGAGTTGCCGTCGGATTACATGGAGCCTTACGTGGTCACCCGGCGAATGATCGAGGATGGGCGCAACCGGCTGGTGCTGCGCACGCGGCTGGATCTGCCTTTTCCGGTACGGTGCCTGCAGGGTACGGCGGACACGGCGGTGTCGACGGAAACGGCAGTCCGCCTGCTGGACCATGCGACCTGCGGGGACATGCGCCTGCTGCTGGTCAAGGATGCCGATCACCGGTTTTCGGACGGCCCATGCCTGGGTCTGATCGAGGCGGCGGTGCTGGATGTGATGGGAGCGGGGTGATGCGGGCGTTCGGGAAGTTTCTGGGACGCCTTTTGCTGGTTCTGTTGGCCGCTGCGGGGGTGCTGTGGTGGTTCGGGCCGTATGAAGAGGTCGATCTGTCCCCCCGGTTTGATCGGCGCAAGTTCGGCGAGGGGGTGCAGGTCTATTTCGAGAGTGTCGAAGCACAGTTTGACGACATCACTCCGGGCGTTGAAAAGCGGGTGATCTGGCAGCCGGGCGCGGAAGAGCAGCGTACGCCCTATTCGGTTCTGTACATTCACGGGTTTTCGGCCACTTCCGAGGAAATCCGCCCGGTGCCCGATCGGGTGGCAGAGGCGTTGGCGGCGAACCTGGTTTATACGCGTCTGCAAGGGCATGGGCGCGGCGGCGACGCCATGGCCGAAGGCACCGCATCGGGGTGGTTGCGCGACACCGCCGAGGCGCTGGCCGCGGCGCGGGCGGTGGGGGAGAAGGTGGTGGTGATCTCAACCTCGACCGGGGGCGCGCTGGCGGCGGCTGCGGCGGTGGATGCGGAGATGAGCGAGGGCATTGCCGCGCTGGTTTTCGTATCGCCGAATTTCGGGGTGAATGACCGCGCGGCTTGGGTGCCGACCCTGCCGGGCGCGCGCCTGTGGCTGCCGCTGGTGATGGGAGGGGAGCGGGGCGCGCCGGACCCTGATCCCGACATCAACACCTTTTGGGCCACGCATTATTCCTGGGAGGCGGTGGTGCCGATGTCGGCGCTGGTCAGGGCGGTCGTGGCGCTGGATTTCTCGGGGGTAACGATCCCGGCCTTGTTCTGGTATTCGCCCGACGATCAGGTGGTGCGGCCCGACATGACGCATCAGATCGCAGGGCGCTGGGGCGGGGCGGTGACCGAGCATCTGGTGACGATGGGGGACGGGGATGACCCGTCATCGCATGTGATTGCCGGTGATCTGGTGTCACCCGGCCAGACCGAGGCGGCGGTCAGCGGCATTTTGGACTGGCTGACGCAGCAGGGGATCGAGTGATGGAGCGGTGCGCGACCAGCTATCGGAGGGCATGATGCGCAAACCCGGCAGCATGTGGAGTCTTGAAACGCTGGGCCGGGTGCGTTTGTCGCGGCATTTTTTCATGCGGGATTTTCTGTATTCGGAAATCGGGAATTTTCACGAGCGGCAGAACATTCCCGACAATCCTGATCTGGCGATCGAGACGGGGCGGGCGTTTTGTGAGGCGCTGATGGACCCGCTGGAGGAAACCTTTGGCCGGGTGGCGGTGCGGTCGGGCTATCGCTCGGCGGCGCTCAACCGGTTCGGCAACGAGAATCGGCTGAACTGCGCGCGCAACGATCATCCGCTGGAATGCCATATCTGGGACCGGGGCGAAGGAGATGCCCGCATCGCCGGAGCTTCGGTGGTGATCCCTTGGTTTGCCGACCGTTTTGCGCAGGGGCAGGACTGGCGCGATCTGGCATGGTGGATGCATGACCATCTGGATTACTCCGAGATCTGGTTCTTTCCCAAGCTCTGTGCCTTCAATCTGGTGTGGCGGCCCAAACCGCTCAGGCGCATCGACAGCTATATCGCGCCGCGCGGGCGGTTGCTGGCGCCAGGGGCGGAACCGGGGGAGCCACGTGAATCGCGCCGCGCGCGATACGCGGATTTCCCCGAGTTTCGCGGCATTCGCTATCCGTAACGTTCCGCTTGCCTGATCGTGGGCAAGGTCTCATTCTGGGACCGTATGCGCCAGGTGAAGCGCTGTTTGCAAGGACGGTTCAGATGGTCGAGCCTGTGGTTCTCCTGCCCGGAATGATGTGCGATGCGCGCCTGTTCGAGGAACAGTTGCGGTGTTTCTCGCGCGAGCGGGCGGTGACGGTCGGGGCGATCACGCAAGGGGAAAGGGTTGAGGAGATCGCCTCGGGGTTGCTGGACCAGTTGCCGCGCCGGTTCGCCCTGGCGGGTCTCAGCATGGGTGGGATTGTCGCGATGGAAATCATTCGGCGCGCGCCGGACAGGGTGTCGCGGTTGTGCCTGATGGATACCGATGCCCTGTCGGATACACCGCAGATCGCGGCATCGCGCGAGCCGCTGATGGTTCGGGCCAAGGCCGGGCGGCTGGAAGACGTGATGCACGAGACCTTCCGGGCCGAGTTTTTGGCGCCGGGGCCGCGCAGGATGGATGTGCTGAACCGGTTCTACAGGATGGCGATGGATCTGGGGTCAGAGGTATTCGTGCGCCAGATGCGGGCCTTGCAGCGGCGACCGGACCAGCAGGGCACGTTGTGCAAGATCAAGGTGCCGACGCTGGTTCTGTGCGGGGCGCATGACGGGCTGACGCCGGTCAGGCGCCATACGTTCATGTCGGAACTGATTCCGCATGCGGAACTGGCGATCATCGAAGAGGCGGGCCACCTGCCAACAATGGAGGCGCCGGACAAGGTGACGGGCGCCTTGAAACGCTGGCTGGGCAGGCCGCATCAGGGGTAGAGGGCAGCGCGTTCTTCTTTGCTCAGCACCGTGGGTCGGGCCGAGGGATGTCCGGTGGCGATGTCGAAGAACGGGGTCTTGCGCCATCGGCCTGACAGCCGGGCCGAGATCGCTCTGCGCAAGACTGCCATAAGGGCGGGGCGCAGGTTTTCGTGTCGCCGAACGCCGTCGTTACCCAGAACATAGCCTTTGGAGATGACAGGCCCCAGACGCTCGGGCTCGCTCAGGCGCTTGACGCATATCCCGGCAAACGGGATTTTGGGCGACTTCATCGTGTTGCCAATGGGGCTGTTGCAGCAGCGCGCGTACCAGCGATACAACCCTTTCGGTCCCAGCTGCATAAGCGCGAGGTGTTCCTTGCCGCTGTCGATCACGACGGTATCCGGGCTGAGCTGGAAAATGTCGACCGGCCCGGGGGCCGGGTCGGGTTGCCCGAAATAAAGTTCCGCCGCGCGACAATCCGGGCAGAAGCAGGCGACGCGGGTGCCGGATGCCACACCAGCAGCGGTGATATGGCCGGTCAGCTTCCCGCAAGTACAGGCGAAAGAGAGCGGCGTGCCGCCATGGACCGGCACGGATCAGGCCGCGGAGTTCTTGTTCGCCGCTTTTTTGGCGCTGGCCGGGCGGCGGACGTTTTTCGTCATGAAGTCAATCACCAGCGGGCGAATGTTGTCACGCCAGCTGCGGCCGGCGAAGATGCCGTAATGGCCCGCGCCGGGTTCGATATGGCTGGCCTTTTTGCTGGCGGGTACACCAGTGCTGAGGTCGAGCGCGGCGATGCATTGGCCCGGGGCCGAAATGTCATCATCGGCCCCTTCGACGGACATGATGGCCACGTCGGTGATCTTGCCGAGATCCACCTTGTGTCCATCGACGATGAATTCGTTGCGCGCAATTTCGCGGTTCTTGAACACCCGTTCGACCGTCGACAGGTAGAATTCGGCAGTCATGTCCATCACGGCGAGATATTCGTCATAGAATCGGTTGTGCGCGTCGTGATCCGACGCCTCGTCACGCATCACGCGGTGGATCTGGTCCGAAAAGGCCTTGGAGTGACGCTCGGCGTTCATCGACATGAATGACGCGAGTTGCAGCAGGCCTGGATAAACCATGCGCCCGACGCCCTTGTACTTGAAGCCGACGCGCTGAATCATCGACTGTTCCAGCTGGCCCATGGTCACGCGTCGACCGAAGTCGGTGACTTCGGTCGGGGTTGCGTCTGGGTCCACCGGGCCGCCGATCAGGGTTAGCGTGCTGGGCTGCGCTTTTGGGTCAAGCTCGGCCAGATAGGCAGTGGCGGCCAGCGTCAGCGGCGCGGGCTGACAGACCGCGATGACATGGGTGTCCGCTCCAAGTGCGCGCATGAAATCAACGAGGTAGAGCGTGTAATCTTCGACATCGAACTTGCCCGCGGAAACTGGAATGTCACGCGCATTGTGCCAATCGGTGATGTAGACTTCGCAATTGACCAGCAGGCTTTTCACCGTCGAGCGCAACAGCGTGGCATAGTGGCCCGACATGGGCGCGACCAGCAATACCTTGTGCGGCTGTTCCTCGCGCCCGTTGACCTTGAAGTGGATCAGGTCGCCAAAGGGGCGTTCGACGACCGTGTCGATTTCGACAAGGTGATCCTTGCCGTCTTCACAGGTGAAGGTGCGAATGCCCCAATCGGGCTTGGCAACCATGCGCTGAAAGGTGCGTTCCGTGACTTCGCCCCAGGCCGCCATCCAGTTGAAGGCGGGGTTGGGGAACATGCTGAACAGTGGGTAGGAGGCCATGGAATTGGCGGTGGCGCCAAGCCATTGGTTCGTGTTGCGGGCCGTTTCCATCAGGTCGTAGGTCATCATGTAGCGCATGAAACGGGCCTCCAGAGTCCCATTTTGAGAGTTCGGACCAATCGTCGCTTTGCCCCCAGCAACCTACGACGTTATTCTGCATAGCAGCGAGGTTAGGGGGATTTCCTTAAAATGACAACTACAGACGACAAGACGCCGGAACTGAGTGGCGAACATATTGAACAGCTTAAAGAAAACATGGCCAAGGTCGAAGAGCTGTCCAAGCGCCTTGTCGAGATCATGGCCGGGAAAAAACCGCATACCCCGGCGCTGGACGCCCCGAATCAAGAGCTTTTTGCAAAGGCAGCAACGGCTTATTGGGCCGAGGCTTGGCAGAATCCCGCCAAGTTGCTGGAACAACAGATCGAATATTGGGGTAAATCGGTGATGAATTTCGCCGCAGCGCAGCAGGCGATGGCGAAGGGCGCTGGGGTGTCAGAGGACGAGGGCCCGAAAGATCGGCGCTTTTCCAACCCTTTGTGGGACACGAACCCCTATTTCCGGCTGATCCGCCAGCAATACCAGACAAACGCCGAAGCGATTGCGCAGGCGGTCGCGTCGGTGGAGGATATCGACGACAAGGATCGCCGGCGTCTGAATTACTTCTCGAAGCAGATCATCGACATGATGGCGCCAACGAATTTCCTGGCAACCAACCCGGATGCGCTGGAAAAGGCCGTCGAGACCGAAGGGAAATCCCTGATCAAGGGGCTTGAAAACCTGGTCTCGGATCTTGAGGCCAACAATGGCGAGCTTGTTGTGCGGCTGGCGGATGAGAACGCGTTCGAGATCGGCGGCAATATTGCCACGACGCCGGGCGATGTCGTTTATCGCAACCGGATGATGGAACTGATCCAGTACAAGCCGGTCACCGAGACAGTGCACGAAACCCCCATCGTTCTGTTCCCACCCTGGATCAACAAGTTCTATATTCTTGACCTCAAGGCGCAGAACAGCCTGATCAAGTGGATCACCGAGCAGGGCTATACCCTGTTCGTGGTCAGCTGGGTCAACCCCGATTCCTCTTACGCCGACGTCGGGATGGAGGACTATATCCAGGACGGGTTCCTGACCGCCATCGAAGAGGTCAAGAAAATCTGCAATGTCAAGCAGGTCAATGCCGTGGGCTATTGCATCGCCGGCACGACGCTGAGCCTGACGCTGTCGCTGCTCAAGCAGCGCGGCGACAAGTCGGTGAAGTCGGCCACCTTCTTTACCGCGCTGACCGATTTCTCGGATCAGGGCGAGTTCACGCCGTTCCTGCAGGACGATTTCATCGACGGGATCGAGGATCAGGTGGCCAAGGACGGCGTTCTGCGGTCGTGGATCATGGCGCGCACCTTTTCCTATCTGCGCTCGAACGACCTGATCTATTCTCCGGCGATCCGCAGCTACATGATGGGGGAAACACCACCCGCCTTCGACCTGCTGTACTGGAACGGCGACGGGGCCAACCTGCCGGGCAAGATGGCGATGCAATACCTGCGCGGGCTGTGTCAGCGCAACGAGTTCGTCACCGACGGGTTCGAACTGATGGGGCACAAGCTGCATGTGCGGGATGTGGATGTTCCGCTGATGGCGATCACGTGCGAGACCGACCACATTGCGGCGTGGAAGGATTGCTATCGCGGGGTGCAGCAGATGGGGTCACGGTCAAAGACCTTCGTGGTTTCGGAGTCGGGCCATATCGCGGGCATCGTCAACCCGCCCAGCAAGAAGAAATACGGCCATTACACCAATCCCGACATGAAAGCTGATGCCGACACCTGGATGAAAGAAGCGGATTTCAATGAAGGCTCCTGGTGGCCAATGTGGGAAGCCTGGCTGAAGACGCGGTCGGGCAAGCAGGTTCCCGCGCGCGATACTGGCGATTCGGATCACCCGCGCCTGACCTCCGCCCCGGGAACCTACGTCGCGGTCAAGGCAAGCGACTGATTTCATTTTGAAACCAAACTTTTTCTGCATCGCAGCGAGAAAAAACTTGAAATGCTGCGATGCAGAAAGCATATTCCTCTCAAGCTGATGAACACCGGGGTGGGCCCGGACAGCAAAAGAGGATTAGGACAATGGCAAAGACCCAAGACTTTACCGCGATCATGAAAGACATGATGGGCGCATTCCCGGTTGACACCAAAGCCATGGAAGACGCGTTCAAATCGACCGCAAGCCTGAACGAAAAGCTGTCGGGCGTTGCCCTGGACGCTGCCGGGAAGTCGGCTGAAATCTCGAACAAGTGGACCAAGGAAACCCTGGCCAAGCTGACCGAGATGTCGAAAGCCAAGGCAGAGCCGGCCGATTACGCAAAAGCCGCAACCGATTTCGCAAGCGCCTCGGCCGAAGTTGCCGCCGAGAACATGGCCGCTTTCGCTGAAATCGCCAAGAAAGTTCAGACCGAAACCGTCGAGCTGCTGATGGCCGCTGGCAAGGACATCACCGAAGATGCAACCGCCGCTGTCAAGAAGGCCACCAACGAGGTGACCGCTGCTGCCAAGAAAGCTTCGGCAGCCAAGTAAGCACGACCGCGAAATTGCACCCTCTCCTCCCAAATCGGTGCAATCGCTGAGGGCAGATCGCAAGATCTGCCCTTTCTTTTTGGGCATGTTGGCAAAGAGTGTTTGTCAGTTTCCAGTCCCAAGCGGAGATGACAACACTGAACTGGGGCTGGTCCGGAACCACCGGACAAGAAGGCAATAGGATACTGTTGCCAGTCACCAGGTCTAAGTTGACGAATTTGCGAAAGTACTTGATTTCCAAGTCAAGGCCCTAGATTTTCCGACCGGAAATTCGCTGCGTAGGATTTGCCGTTTTCCGCAGAAAGAAAGCCCTCTGGTTCTAGAAAGAAATGAACAGTCCATTGCACAAGACAACTGAAGAAATTCGCAACCACACCCTTCAACTATTTGCGGGTGTGTGTGGGGAACGATCCCGCCGTGGGAACGCAAAATTCTACAGAAAGGGAAGTGCACGAATTCTCGATGACTTTTTCTTTAGTTTTCTCGAGAAAGCGCGCATTCAGAATTTCATGGAATGTGGAGCGCATGAGGCGACGGCCTCACGCAAATTTCTGAATAATGGCGGGGCAAGAGCCATTACTATTGAAGCGAACCCTGATATTTTTGAACGCAAAACGCGAAACGTGAGCGAGCTTGGCGCAGAGGTTCTGAACGTAGGGCTTGCGGAAAAGGCCGGAACACTTGATTTTCATATCCCCGACAAGAATCTGGGGGCTGCATCATTTCGATCAAAGACGGATGGTGAAACAACAATCAAGGTTCAGACGACTACGATAGATGATTTGCGATTGAACCATGGGCTGAAAGGCAGTTTGGCGCTTTGGGTGGATGTTGAAGGATTTGCTTTCGAGGTTCTGAAGGGCGCAGAGAAAACGCTTGGAGATCCAGAAACCTTAATTCTCAAGGTTGAGATGGAACACCGTCCACGTTGGCGGGATCAGAGAACGTATCTTGAAGTTGCCTCTTTGCTCGAGGGGGAGGGCTTCGTCCCTATCGTTGGCGACATCGAATATGTTGACCAGTTCAATATCGTGTATGCCAGAAAAGATGTGGTCGCAGAGCACAGGGAATTGGTGGACTCTGTGCATAGTCGGATGCGTGATCTTGTCGAGCAGGCGCCAACCTGATCAATGGATGAGAATTCGGATCGGTATCGGCCGGTTGTGCTGATTGCCACCGATGGAATGCCAAAGACCGTAGCCTGCCGCTCGGAGGCTCCCTCGTTCACAACGTGGGGCTGCGGTTCTGGATCATCCAGTCTCCACCCGGTTTCGTCGGTCTTTCTTTTTCTTCTGCACTCGCATAACCTCTGCTGCATTGCATCATCCTTGGGAGGGAACGGGGTGGCTGAACAGGAAAAACCGCTGCTGATCAAACGCTATGCCAGCCGACGGCTTTATAACACGGAAACCAGCGACTACGTGACGCTGGAAGATATCGCCGGTTTCATCCGGAGCGGGCGCGAGGTTCAGATCGTCGATCTGAAAAGCGGTGATGACCTGACCCGTCAATATCTGCTTCAAATCATTGCCGAACATGAAAGCCGAGGCGAAAACGTTCTGCCGGTGGGGGTGCTCAACGATCTGGTGCGCAGCTACATGCTGCCCGGTGGGGGTATGATGCCGCAATTCCTGCAAAGCTCGTTCGAGATGCTGCGCGAAAGCCAGACCAAGATGATGGAGAACATGAACGCAATGAACCCGATGAGCAAGATTCCCGGGTTCGAGGCGATGCAGGCGCAGCAACAGGCGTTTCTGAAGGCGATGACGGGCGGTTTGTCCGGAAACTGGTCGGCGCCGGGAAAACCCGACGAGGAAGAGAAATCGGAAAAGGGCGAGGATCTGGACGAGATCAAGAAGCAGCTGGCCGAGTTGCAGAACAAGCTGTCAAAGCTGAGCTGATGGTCTATTCGGGAAGGCCCGCGCGGCGCAGGCCTTCCAACCATCTTTCCCAATCTTCTTGGTAGCGAACGGGAACGATCTGGCGCACTTGGGAAATCGTCAGACCTGGCATTTTTTCCAGCAACCGGACGACGGATGCCTGTGCCTCCTCTGTCAGACCCAGCATGCCCAGCGCGGCCGCCTCCTGCCGCATCAGAGAGGCATAGGCGGGCGTGTCCTTCAATCCGGTGCGGGCGTTTTCGACGCAAATCTCGTATTGACCCGAGACATAGGCCGCAATCCCGTATCCTCCGCGCCAGAATGCGCGCAAGGGATCACGGGGCGAAAGAGCGATGGCACGTTCAAAGGCTGCACGCGACTCCTCGAATTGACCGCTCACACCATATAATGCGGCAAAGTTGCCGTAGCCGGTCGCAAGATTGGGGTTCAGCGTGACGGCGCGACCCAGATGGGTTTCGGCGTCTTCAAATTCGCGGGCGAATTGGTTGGCCATCCCGAGCAGCGCATGGGCATGCGCGTTGTTGCTGTCCAAATCGACGGCGATTTCCGCAGCGGACCTGGCGGATTGGATGGCGGCATTGGTGTCCCTGCGCCAGATATGCAGCATGGCGACCAGATCACACACAGCGATACCCGCATGCGCGTCGCCGAGATTGGGATCGGATGCGATGGCCTCGGTCAGCAGCTTGCGGGCAGTGTCGTTGTCGGATTGTGTGAACTTTCCCAGGTGCCAGCGGGCCTGAAGCACCTTGTCCCATGACGAGAGCTTGTCGGGCCGCTTGGCGCGAGCGCGCTGGGTTTCGGCCCCCAGCGTCTCGGGTGCGACCGCGGACACGATGGCCTGCGTGATCTCATCCTGAACCGCAAAGATGTCGTCGATGGCGCGGTCATAGCGATCGGCCCAGATATGCGCGCCGGTGGCGCCGTCGATCAACTGCGCCGTGACCCGCACGCGGTTGCCGGCCTTGCGCACACTGCCTTCGAGAAGGTAACGCACGCCAAGTTCGCGGCAGACCTGATCGACACGGATGGCCTGACCCTTGTAGGTAAATGTGGTGTTGCGGGCGATGACGAAGAACTCGCGGAAATGCGACAGGGCGGTGATGATGTCTTCGGCGATGCCGTCCGAGAAATATTCCTGCTCGGGATCGGTCGACATGTTATCGAAGGCGAGAACCGCAATGCCGGGATTGTCCGGTACCGCGGCTTGTGGGCTGGGCGCTTTTGGCCGATCCGCAATCCAATGATGCACGCGCACCGGGTGGTCGATGTTTTTCAGGCTCTGCGGCCCGGCGTCCTGGAACGCGGCCTCGATGCGTTGGCCGATTCCCTGCCGGACGATGTCCGATATGCAGATGCCGCCGGGTTCGGCCAAGGTTTCAAGCCGGGCGGCAAGGTTGACGCCGTCGCCATAGATGTCGCCCGCCTCGTTGATGATGTCGCCAAGATTGACGCCGATGCGCAGGCGCAGGTCCTGCGCCGCATCTTCGCGCAACCGGGTCTGAACGGCGATGGCACAGGAAACGGCATCGGCGACACTGGCGAACTCGACCAGTGCGCCGTCTCCCATCAACTTGACGATCCGGCCCGAATGCTGCGTGACCAGAGGGTCGAACACGGTCTGGCGCAGTTTGATGAGCCGGGACAGGGTGCCTTGTTCGTCCCGCGCCATCAGCGCGGAAAAGCCAACCACATCGGCGGCGAGAATGGCGGCCAGTCGGCGCGGCATCAGATTCCTCCGGTTGGCGGGCAGGTTTGCCCACTACCGGGTATTCCAACAGAAAAACGGTAACTTGCCTACAACAAAGGTGGCGTGTCAGGTGCCGTAGACGGGAACGGGGTGCGTCGCCTCTGTCATCGCGGCCAGCAGGATGTCGGCAATTGCGTCCAGTTCGTCACGCGTCAGGCGCACCGGCAGGCGTACGTCGCAGGCCTGCATCAACATGGCGCGGGTCCGGGGCAACTCGACCTGTTCGGGCAGGAACTGCCAGTTCCAGAAGGCGCGGGCGTTGTCCTCGCTCAGGCCGAAAACCTGAACCTTGACACCGCGGGCCTCTGCCGCAGCCGCAAAAGCGCGAATTTCGTCTTCGGTCAGGCCGACAAGATTGAACTGGATCGAATCCGGGGCGCGGCGTTCGGGGGCCAGCGGTGCGGGGACGCGGATATGGGGCGAGGCCTGCAGGCGATCGGCCACATAATCATGGTTGATCAGCCCGTGAAAGACGCGACGCGCAAGTTCCGGCAGTTGCGGGCGGATCACCGCGGCGCTGAGATTGCTCATGCGCAGATTGTAGAGTGGCAGCTTGTTCTGCCAGCGGGCAAAGGCCTGTTCCAGCTCGGGCGAGTTGTCGCCACGCGGGCCTTTGTGCTTTTTCCAGTTATGCTCGTAGGCGCCCGACATGATGACGGCCTGTGCGATCAGATCGGCATCATCGGTGATCAGGATGCCGCCTTCGCCGGCGTTGATCATCTTGTAGGACTGGAACGAGAAACAGCCAACCTTGCCGATGGTGCCGATATTGCGATCCGCCCAGGTGGTGCCAAGCGAATGCGCCGCATCTTCGATCACCGGGATGCTGCGCGCGTCGCACAGCTCCATGATCCTGTCCATGTCCGAGGTATGGCCGCGCATGTGGCTGATGATGACCGCCTGCACGTTGTCCAGTTTGGCGGTGAAATCGTTGATATCAATTCGATAATTACCGCCCACTTCACAGAGCACCGGAATGCAGTCGGCATGCACGACCGAGGACGGCACAGCGGCAAAGGTAAAGCCGGGGATCAGCACGCGGGCGTCGCGCGGCAGACCCAGCGCCTTGAGAGACAGGAACAGAGCGGCAGAGCAGGAAGATACCGCCAGCGCGTATTTCACGCCCAGAAGCTCGGCAAACTCGGCTTCGAGCAGCGCCACGGGCGCGTCCTGCGGCGCGGTATAGCGGAACAGGTCACCGGATTGCAGCAGCGCGTCGATGGCGTCGCGGGCGGCGGTGGGGATGGGTTCGGCGTCGTGAACGTTGGGCGGCTGTATCATATTTAGCTTTCCTGAATTCTAACTTCTGAAAAAGTAAATTCAGGATACGGCAATGCCAAGGCTGATTTTGCCGTTTCGGCGAAATTTCACTCAACTGTCACGATTATGGCTCAGACGCCGAGACGGTCCCGCAGCGAGAACCAGGTCATGGCCAGAACCAGCAGCGGATTGCGAAGGGCGGGGCCGCCGGGGAAGGGCATGGCGGGCACGCGAGACATGGTGTCGAACCCCTCGGCCTGTCCCTGAATCGCCAACGCCATGAGTTGCCCGGCATGGGTCGCCGTGCCGACGCCGTGGCCGGAATAACCCGAGGCTGACAGGATGTTGGGGGCCAGGCGGGTCAGATAGGGCATGCGGCGCATGGTGATGGCCAGCGTGCCGCCCCAGGCATAGTCGATGCGGATATCGCGCAGATGCGGGAAGATTTCGACCATCGGCTTGCGCACCTTGGCGGCAATGTCGGATGGAAAGCGATAGCCATAACTTTCGCCGCCACCGAACAGAAGCCGCCCATCGCCGCTGAGACGGAAGTAGTTCACCACGAATTTGGTGTCGGCAACGGCCACATCGCGGGTCAGTACTTTCGCGGCATCCTCTCCCAGGGGCTCGGTCGCAGCGATGAAGTTGTTGATCGGCATCACGCGCGAGGCCACTTTCCGGTTCAGCGTACCCAGATAGCCGTTGCAGGCCAAAACCACATGCTCGGCCGTTATCGAGCCGTTGGCCGTGCGCACCCTGGCCGGGCGGGCCTCTTCGATATCCAGCACTTCGGTCTGTTCAAAGATGCGAACGCCCGCCGCTTGCGCCGCGCGGGCAAGCCCCAGCGCGAAATTCAACGGGTGCAGATGCGCCGCCCCCATGTCCAGATAGCCGCCCCGGTAGGCCGGGGACGGGCAGAGACCCTGTGCTGCCTCGGCGTCCAGTGCTTCGATCTGGTCATAGCCGTAGCGAGCGCGCAGGTGTTCGGCATGGCCGTGCAGGCCGCTCCGTTCGGCATCGCTGAACCCAAAAGTGGCAATGCCGGGTTTCAGATCGCAGTCGATATCGTGGCGGGCAATCAGATCCTTGACCAGCGTCTTGGCATCCTCGGCCAAATTCCACAGCCTGGCCGCGTCGTCGCCGCCCATGAGTTTTTCAAGATCTTCCTGATCCATCCGCTGCGCGCTGCCCAGTTGCCCGCCGTTGCGCCCCGAGGCGCCAAAGCCAACGCGATGCGCTTCGAGCAGCACGACATCGAACCCGGCCTCGGCCAGGTGCAGCGCGGCAGAGACGCCGGTATAGCCACCGCCCACCACGCAGACATCCGCCCGCACATCGCCGCTCAACGGCGGGCAGGGGGCCTGTGCATGCGCCGTTGCCGCGTACCAACTGGGCGGGAACTCTCCGCGCCGGTCATTGCTGTACAGCAGGTTCATCCCGCCCCCTGTCTTTTACTCGTTTCCCATCTGGAAATGTGCGACCGCGCTGCCCGGTTCAGACGTTGAGCAGAAGGTGCTCGCGCTCCCACGGCGAAATCACCTGCAGGAACTCCTCGTATTCCGCCCGCTTCACGATGCCATAGACGCGCGCGAATTCCGGGCCCAGCACCTCGTGCAGCTTTTCGGCCTCGTCGAAGAGATCCAGGGCATTGCCCATGACCTGCGGGATGTCGCCATCGCCCTCATAGGCGTCGCCATAGAATTGGCGGCGCGGGCGTTCCTGTTCGATCAGGCCCAGATACCCGCAGGCCAGCGACAGCGCGATGCCCAGATAAGGGTTGCAATCCATCCCGGCAATGCGGTTTTCGATGCGGCGGCTTTCGGGCCCCGACAGGGGCACGCGGATGCCGGTGGTGCGGTTGTCGCGGCCCCATTCCAGGTTGATGGGGGCGGCGTGATCCTTCACATAGCGCCGGTACGAGTTCACATAGGGCGCCATCACCGCCAGACCGGCCGGCATGTGGTTCTGCAGACCGGCGATGAAGTGATAGAAGGCGTCGGTTTCGCCCCCTTGCGGTCCCGAGAACAGGTTCTGCCCGGTTTCGATATCCACGATCGAATGGTGGATATGCATTGCCGATCCCGGCTCGTCCTCGATCGGCTTGGCCATGAAGGTGGCAAAGCAGTCGTGACGCAGCGCGGCTTCGCGGATCAGGCGCTTGAAGTAGAACACCTCGTCGGCCAGTTTCACGGGGTTGCCGTGGCGCAGGTTGATCTCGAGCTGACCGGCGCCGCCTTCCTGGGTGATGCCGTCGATTTCGAACCCCTGTGCCTCGGCGAAGTCATAGATATCGTCGATCACGGGGCCGAATTCGTCGACCGCGGTCATCGAATAGGCCTGTCGCGCCGCCGCCGGGCGGCCGGAGCGGCCCATCATCGGCTCGATTTCCTTGGCGGGGTCGATGTTACGTGCCACCAGATAGAATTCCATCTCGGGCGCGACGATCGGTTTCCAGCCCTTGTCGAGATAAAGCTGCACCACCCGTTTCAGCACGTTGCGCGGGCTGAACGGAATCGGGTCGCCGTCGCGGTCATAGGCGTCGTGGATCACCTGCAGCGTCCAGTCGCCCGTCCAGGGCGCGGCCGTGGCGGTGGACATGTCCGGTTTGAGGATCATGTCGCGTTCGATGAACCCGTCCTCGCCCGCAGCCTCGCCCCAGTCGCCGGTGATGGTCTGGTAGAAGATGCTGTCAGGCAGGTGGAAATAGGTTTGGCGTGCGAATTTCGATGCGGGTACCGCCTTGCCGCGGGCAATGCCGGGCAGGTCCGAGATGATACATTCGACTTCGTCCAGCCGCCGCCCTTCGAGAAAATCGCGGGCGGATTGCGGTAAGTTGTCAGTCCAATCGGCCATCAGGCCCTCTCTTTCCTCAAAAAATCGGCCATGAAGCGTCCGATGGCCTTGCTGTCGTTTGGTCCGTCCTGCCGGTTCGCTGCCTCGAGCAGCAGATCGTCGGGCACCACACCCTTGCCGCGTGTGCGCATCAGGCCATGCAGGAAGTCGTTGTCATATTCGGGGTGTGGCTGAACCGTCCAGATGGTGTCGCCATAGGCCACCACCGCGTTGCGGCAAAACTGGTTGCTGCCCAGCACGGTTGCCCCTTCGGGAAGTTCCGTCACCTGATCCTGATGCCAGGCGTTCAAGGTGACGGTATCCCCGTTCAGATCATAGTCGGTGCGCCCGACGGCCCAGCCGCCCTTGAATTTTTCAACCTTGCCGCCAAGCGCCTGCGCAATGATCTGATGGCCGAAGCAGACGCCGATCAGCGGCTGCCCCTGTTGCCGGATTTCCCGGATCAGGGTCTCGAGTTTCGGAATCCATGGAAGATCCTCGTAAGCCCCGTGGCGAGAACCGGTGATCACCCAGCCATCGGCATCGCCGGGGCCTTGTGGAAAGACGCCGTCGACGACCGCGTAGGTTACAAACTCGAACCCGTTGCCGCCCAGAAGCGCGCGGAACATGGCGTCATAATCGCCCGTGCTGTCGATGAGCATGTCCGGGGCATGGCCGGTTTGAAGAATGCCGATTTTCATGAGTCACCAAATTTGATCAAATTAAACCTAGCCGATCTGAGCTGACCCGACAAGGGGGGTCAGACGGCCTCCAGATAGCTGAGCCAGTGCGACTCGGCGGGGCGGTCCGCGAAGCGGAGGATTTCCTGACGCTTTGTCATCGCCATGAAGCGGATCAGATCCGCTGACAGGATACGGGCGATCATCGGGTCGGTTTCGAAAGCTGAAACCGCCGCAGACCAATCCGACGCGAGTTGGGGCAGCCCTTCTATCTTGTAGGCGTTGCCCGAGATCGGGGCGGGCGGGGTCAGGGAATCCTCGATGCCGACAAGGGCTGCGCCAAGCACAGCGGATAGCATCAGGTAAGGGTTGATGTCGCCACCTGCGACCCGATGCTCGATCCTGCGCGCCACCGGTGCGCCGCCGGGGATACGGATGGCGGCAGTGCGGTTTTCGTAAGCCCAGCAAGCCCCTGTCGGTGCGTGTGCGCCGGGAACCAGTCGGTCATAGGAGTTGCCGTGGGGCGCGAAGATCAGCGAACTGCCCGGCATTGCGGCGAGGCATCCCGCGACTGCGGAAAGCAATTCCGGGGTGCCTTCGGATCCGCCGTTGTCGAAGATGTTTTTGCCCGCCGCGTCAAGAACGGAGAAATGCACATGCATTCCGTTACCTGCGTCATCGGCATAGGGTTTTGCCATGAAGGTGGCGGCAAATCCGTGCTTGCGCGCAAGGCCGCGCACCAACGCCTTGAATAGCCACGTATCATCGGCGCAGCGCATGGCGGCCTGGTGGTTCAGGTTGATCTCGAACTGGCCAATGCCGCTTTCGGAAATGGCGGTTTGCGCGGGAATGCCCATCGCTTCGCAACCGTCGTAAAGCTCGGTAAAGAAGGCGTCGAAGGCATCCATTTCGGCCATCGACAGCACGGATTCGTTGACCAGACGCCGCTTTGTGATCGGGTTGCGCGGCGGTCTTGGGCTTTCCCCCGACGCGTCCAGCAGAGTAAATTCAAGCTCGGTCGCCGCAACCACGGACCATCCCCGCCGGGCATAGCGGTCGAGAACGGCGGCAAGGGCATGGCGCGGATCGCCGGCAAACGGGGTGCCATTGTCGTGAAACAGGCACATCGGGACCAGCGCGGTGGGTGTTTCGAGCCAGGGCATCGGCACCGGGCCGCGATCAGTTGGCAACAAGGTGCCGTCCGCGTCGCCGGATTCGAAGACCAGGGGGCTGTCGTCAATGTCCGATCCCCACAGATCGACGTTGAGCGCCGAATACGGCATCCGCACTGCGCCCTTGTCGAGCTTGCCCGCGTAACCGGGCGGAACGCGCTTGCCACGCATCTGACCGTTCAGATCGCAAGCCGCGACGCGGAAAGTGTGCAGGGTGCTCAGGTCCATGGGTATCTCCATTGCTCTTGGCAAGAGATGTAGCCGAGCAAAAATGACTTGTCACGACATTTGATCAAATTATTTCCAGCTCTGAAACCGACCGGCGGGCGGTTGTTAGGAACTGGTTCAGGATCCGCAACAACTTTGGCCGTCCTGGATGGGCGGGCAGGGGACAGTGCCGTAGGAACAGAACACGCAGCAGTCGCCCGGCTTTGGCTTCAACAGGGTCTCGCAGGACGTGCACTCATAGAACCACTGGCAACTGTCTGTCGGCATGACTTCATCCTGCGCATGGCCGCAAATCGGGCAGGTGAGGGTGCTTTGAAGAACGAGATCGGTCATACGGGCCTCGGAACCAAGAAACGCCGGGCAGGCAGGCGTCGGGACGGAATCTGGTTCCCTCGGTCTGGATTGTCCAATCGCGATTGTGCGAGGGATTGCAGATCGAGTGCCTCCCAGGCGCGCCGTCCGAGTTGCGTTGAGGGGCGCTGCCCCTCAACAAGACATTCAATAAACGCGCTCAATGCGTTCTGTTGCTATTGCAACTGTTTGGCGTTGCATTCCCTTGCCATTTCGATGGCCTTGTAGGTTCCAGTCAGATCGACGGTGAATCCGAACTCTTTTTCAGGGAACACCGCCATGACCTTTTCCTTGGCTACCGCATCGACAAAGCCGGGATCGTCGGTCAGGACATATCCGCCGGAATACCCCTTGGTTATGTTCCCGCGCATGCCGGTGGCTTCTCCGACATAAAGGTTGTCGCCAAGAAGGATGGCAACGCCCTCTTTCTCGCCTTTCTTGATTTTGGTTTCGGCCTTGGTGAACACACCGACATATGCGACTCCGCGGTCGTCGGTCAGGCCCATCTGGACTACGTTCTCGGCCTCGTCGACGGCTTCGATCAGGCAGGATTTCTTTTCGTTGTCGATGAAGACCTTCCATCCCTCGACTTCGCCATATCGCTCAAATGTGTCGGCCAAAGCACTCAAAGGCGCCAATGCGCCAAATGCCAGGGCAATTGTTGTTGTACGAAAACTCAATGATTTTCCTCCATGTTCCGGCGCCCGGTTGTCAGATAACGAAAGCCCTGACCTTGCCGGAGCGCCCCGGGGGCAATGATCGCCACGCCAGCCCGGGTTTTGTCAAACGGAAATCTCCATGCCGAGATATCCGAACTTGATCTATGTCATGCAGTTCTTGGAATATGAATTATATTCTGATAGCAGAATGTGAAATCCGAAAGGAAACGCCATGCCTTTGAACTGGAAAACCGGAGGGCTTTTGCTGGGACTGGTCTTTTTTGCCGCCGTCCTGCTGGTCAAGCCCATCGGTGTTTCGACGCAATTCGTGATCCTTGACGGGATTGTGGCGGATATCGTCAATCCGGAACTCGTCACCCAAACGGACGAGGGGTACACCTCGACCAACGCCTATCTGGCGAAATCGGGTGGCAAATACGCCAAATCGGTTGCCAATCCGCTCAACTATTCCTTTGTCTTCGTGATCGCCATGATGATCGGCGGGTTCCTGTCTGTGCTGGCACGCGGCGGTCTGAGCGCGTCCGAACGCACCATGCCCGCCCTCTGGCGCGCCAATTTCGGGGACAGCCCGGTCAAACGCTATGCCGCCGCGTTCCTGGGCGGTTTCGTCGTTCTGTACGGCGCGCGCCTGGCGGGGGGATGCACATCCGGCCACATGATGTCGGGGATGATGCAGACGGCGCTCAGCGGTTACATCTTTGCCGCCGGAGCCTTTGCCGCCGCCATACCCGTTTCGATCATGATGTTCAGAAAGGAGGTCTGACCATGACTTCGATTCTTCTTGCCCTGCTGATCGGCGCCGCCTTTGGAGTGGTGCTTGATCGGGTGGGGGCCGCGAACCCCTCTTATATCAATGCGATGCTGAACCTGACCAATCTCAACCTTGCCAAGGCGATCCTGCTGGCGATCGGCACCGGTTCGGTCCTGATGTTTGGCGGCCAGATGCTGGGTCTGGTCGATGTGGGGCATATGTCGGTCAAGTCGGCCTATGTCGGCGTGTTTATTGGCGGTCTTTTGCTGGGCGCGGGCTGGGCGTTTTCGGGGTATTGCCCGGGCACCGGCGTTGTCGCCGCAGCATCCGGACGCAAGGATGCGCTGTTTTTCATTGCCGGCGGGTTGCTGGGCGCCGCAGCCTATATGGTGACGTATCCAGCATGGAAAGCCTCGGGTCTGTTAAGCGACATCGCCGGCGGCAAGGTCACGTTGGGCACGGTTCCGGGATCGAAGTTCGATGGGTTGACGGGGCTGCCCGGGGATGTTCTGGGCATCGCGCTTGGCCTGGTTTTCATCCTTGTGGCCTTTATCCTGCCTGAGCGGCTGGTCGGACAGGCGGCCGAGACCCAACCCGCCGAATAAGCGCCTACAGAATACGCGTGGCGACTCGCGCTATCATTCCCGCCACGTGTGTGCGGCCCGGCGTTCCGTGTTCCCGCCGGGCCGCTTTTCATTGCCCGATTCCTCCCTATGTTGGACGCAAGGACCCTGGGAGGAGCAGATGGACCGATTCGACAACAGTCCCGAAACCGCATTGCGCTGGCACCGGAAGGGTACCGGCGCGGCATTGGCGACCGTGGTCGAGACCTGGGGCAGCGCGCCCCGCCGGGTCGGAGCGCAACTGGCCATCGGTGGTGACGGGCGTATCGAGGGATCGGTTTCGGGCGGCTGCGTCGAGGGCGCGGTGATCGTCGAGGCGTTGGAGGCCATCGACGAGGGCGAGGCCCGCCTTCTGGAGTTCGGCGTCAGCGACGAAGACGCCTTTGCCGTCGGCCTGGCCTGTGGAGGCACCATCCGCGTGCTGGTGGAGCCGGTCGGATCGGTTCTGCCCGAGGTGATGCTGGCAGAACTCGTAACCGCGCGGGCCGGGCGTCAGCCGCTGGCCTATGAGGTCAACCTGGCCACCGGCCATCGGGAGTTGAAGCGCGGCGCCTATGCCGAGCGCATGCGCATGGATCGGTCGGGCTTTGAAGAGGACGGCCAGACCTTTGTGGCCGTGCACAACCCGCCCTTGCGCCTGATCGTCGTCGGTGCTGTCCATATCGCGCAGGCGCTGGTGCCGATGGCCCGCATCGCGGGTTATGACCCGGTGATCATCGACCCGCGCGAGGCGTTTGCGTCGGCCAAACGGTTTCCGGGCGAGACGATCCTCACAGACTGGCCGGACGAGGCGGTTGCAAAGCTCGGGCTGGATGCGCGCACGGCACTGGTGCTGCTGACCCATGATCCCAAACTGGATGATCCCGCGTTGAAGGCGGCCTTGCGGGCGGACGTTTTCTATGTCGGCGCGCTCGGGTCGAGCCGCACCCAAGGCAAGCGGGTGGAGCGGATGAAGGCCGCAGGTTTCAATGACGCGGATATCGCGCGCATTCACGGGCCTGTCGGTCTGGATATCGGTGCCGCGGGGCCGGCGGAAATCGCCGTTTCGGTCCTAGCCGAGATGACGGCCGTGCTGCGGGGCAAGGCGTGAAATTCGGTCCGATCCCTGTCGCGCAAGCCAAAGGCGCGATCCTCGCGCATTCGGTGAAGGCCGGTGAACGCAAGCTGCGCAAGGGCATCACGCTGGGCGCGGATCATCTGGAGGATTTGTCCCGGGCGGGTGTCGTCGAGGTGATCGTGGCGCGGATGGAACCCGGCGATTGCCACGAAAACGAGGCGGCACAAACCCTGGCCGCAGCCCTGGTGCCCGATCCCGAAAAGGCCAACGTTCGTGTGACGGAGCCGTTCACCGGTCGGGTCAACATTCTGGCCGACGGTCCCGGTGTGGTCGTGCTGGATGTTGCGGCCATCGAGAAGTTCAATCAGGTGCATCCGATGATCACCGTCGCCACTGTGCCGCAATATCAGCAGATGGACGCGGGCGGCATGGTGGCGACGATCAAGGTGATTTCCTATGCCGTGCCGGGCATCGATGTCGAACGGGCTGCATCGCTGGCGCAAGGTGCGATCCGGCTGGTTCGGCCAGTGCATGCCTCTGCCGGTCTGGTGGTCACCGACATTCCCGGCGGCCCGCCGAACGACAAGGGCATCGCATCGGTCCGCGCCCGAATCGAGACGCTGGGCATGGAACTGGCGGATATCCGGACCGTGCCGCACACGATGCAGGATCTTGCTGAGGCGCTTGCCGTGGTGCGTGGGGACATCGTCTTGATCCTCACCGGCTCGGCTACTTCGGACCCGCATGATGTTGCGCCGGACGCGGTGCGCGCCGCCGGGGGGCAAGTCGGCCGGTTCGGCATGCCGGTCGATCCGGGCAACCTGCTGTTTTTGGGGCTGATTGGCGCGCGCCCGGTGATCGGCCTGCCGGGGTGCGCGCGCTCTCCGGCGTTGAACGGAGCCGACTGGGTGCTGTCGCGCGTGGCTTGCGGAATCCAAACCACTGGTGCGGATATCGCCGCCATGGGCGTGGGTGGTTTGCTCAAGGAAATCCCCACGCGTCCGCAGCCGCGCGCAGGCAAAGCAAAGTGACGCAACGGCACTTTTGGCACCGTTCCAAGCTGGCTTAGATGGTGCAGGTCAGGCGCGAAGCTTGCCCGGAAAATTGACAAATATTTTTGTTCTCAAAAGAAATTTGCCGTGTTTAACTCCGAAACAAGGGAGAAAAAATCAAAAGGGAGGATCTCATGACACAGGTCACCATGACCGTGAACGGCAAGTCCGTGAGCGGTGATGTCGAAGGCCGGACGTTGTTGTCCAGCTTTCTGCGCGATCACCTGTCGCTGACCGGAACCCATGTCGGATGTGACACCGCGCAATGCGGCGCCTGCGTGGTTCACGTCAACGGCGAGGCGGTCAAATCCTGCAACATGCTGGCGCTCGAGGCCGACGGGGCCGATGTCGGCACCATCGAGGGGCAGGCCAATGCCGACGGCTCGCTTAACGTGATCCAGCAGGCATTTCAGGATCACCACGGTTTGCAATGCGGCTTTTGCACACCCGGCATGGTGATGAGCGCATCGGCGCTGCTCAAGGACAATCCCAAACCGACCGAGGCGGAAATCCGCAAATACCTCGAAGGCAACCTGTGCCGCTGCACCGGCTACCACAACATCGTCAAGGCGATCATGGCCGCGTCCGGGCAGGACGTCGGTTCCATCGCCGCCGAATGATGCCGCTGCGGGCGTGACGACGACGCCCGTGGGAGAGGAGAGGGTGCGCAACCGCACCCGTTTATGGGAGGAGAACAAGCAATGCCCAAAGACAGTGGCATCGGAGCCAGTTCCAAGCGCCGCGAGGACGTGCGCTTTCTGACCGGAGCGGGCAATTACACCGACGACATCAATGTGCGGGGACAGGCCTATGTCTATTTCCTGCGCTCTGATATCGCACATGGAAAGATCAACAGCATCGACACCACGGACGCCGCGGCGATGCCGGGCGTGGTGCGCGTGTTCACCGGCGCCGATTTCGAAGGTGTGGGGGGCATACCCTGCGGCTGGCAGGTCAGCGACCGGCATGGAAACCCCATGCAGGAACCGCCGCACCCGATCCTGGCACAGGGCAAGGTCCGGCACGTGGGCGATCCCATCGCGGCGGTCGTGGCCGACAGCCAGGAACAGGCCCGCGACGCGGCCGAGGCCATCGTCTTTGACATCGAAGAACTGCCCGCGGTGATCGATATGAAGGCGGCGGCACAGGGCGGCGCCACCAAGGTTCACGACGATCTGACTTCGAACATCTGCTATGACTGGGTGATCGGCGAAACCGACGACGCCAAGGTGAACGAGGCATTTGCCAACGCCGCCCATGTCACCACGCTGGAACTGACCAACAACCGACTGGTCGCCAACCCGATGGAGCCGCGCGTTGCCGTGGCCGAGTACAGCCGGGGAACGGACGAATACACGCTCTACACCACCTCGCAGAACCCGCATGTGATCCGGCTTTTGATGTGCGCTTTTGTGCTGGGTCTGCCCGAGCACAAGGTCCGTGTCGTGGCCCCGGATGTGGGGGGCGGTTTCGGCTCAAAGATCTTCCACTATGCCGAAGAAGCGTTCTGCACTTTTGCGGCCAAGGCCTGCAACCGCCCGGTCAAATGGACCGCCAGCCGGTCCGAGGCCTTCCTGTCGGATGCGCAGGGCCGTGACCACGTCACCAAGATCGAACTGGCGCTGGATGCGGATAACAATTTCGTCGGGTTGCGCACGGATACCTATGCCAATCTCGGCGCGTATCTGTCGACGTTCTCCAGTTCGGTGCCGACCTATCTGCATGGCACGCTGATGGCGGGCAATTACACGACGCCGGTCATTCAGATCAACGTCAAGGGTATGTTCACCAATACCGTGCCGGTCGATGCTTACCGCGGCGCAGGTCGCCCCGAGGCGACGTTCCAGCTGGAACGGGTGATCGACAAGGCCGCGCGCGAATTGGGGGTCGATCCAATTGCGCTGCGCCGGCAGAATTTCATCACCCAGTTCCCCTATGACACGCCGGTGGCGCTGACTTATGACACCGGCAATTATCACGGCACGATGGACAAGCTTGAGGCCGCCGCCGACATCGCCGGTTTCGCCGCCCGCCGCGCGGAAAGCGAGGCCAATGGCAAGCTGCGCGGGCTGGGCATCAATTGCTATATCGAGGCTTGTGGCATCGCGCCGTCGAACATCGTGGGCATGCTGGGCGCGCGGGCAGGGCTTTATGACGCCGCGACAGTACGGGTGAACGCCACCGGCTCGATCAGCGTCATGGTAGGCGCCCACAGTCACGGGCAGGGGCACGAAACCTCGTTCCCGCAGATCGTGGCCGAGATGATCGGTATCGACGAGTCGATGATTGAAATCGTGCATGGCGACACCTCCAAGATCCCCTTCGGAATGGGGACCTATGGCTCGCGCTCGCTGGCGGTCTGTGGCTCTGCCATGGTGCGGGCGACCGAGAAGGTCATCAACAAGGCCAAGAAGATCGCGGCCCATCTGATGGAAGCCTCGGACGCGGATATCGAGCTCAAGGACGGCCAGTTCACGGTCGCGGGTACCGACAAGTCGGTGGCCTGGGGTGATGTCACGCTGACGGCCTATGTGCCGCACAACTATCCGCTGGAAGACCTTGAACCGGGGCTGGAGGAAACCGCGTTCTACGATCCGGCGAACTTCACCTATCCGGCGGGCGCCTATGCCTGCGAGGTCGAGGTCGATCCGGATACCGGCCAGGTTTCGATCCAGCGCTTCACCGCGGCGGACGATTTCGGCAATATCATCAACCCGATGATCGTTGACGGCCAGGTTCATGGTGGACTGGGCCAGGGGATCGGCCAGGCGCTGTTGGAAAACTGCGCCTATGACGAAAACGGTCAGCTGCTCAGCGCATCTTTCATGGACTATGCCATGCCGCGCGCCGATGACGTGCCGTTCTATGCGGTTGATCATTCCAGCCAGACGCCGTGCACCCACAACCCGCTGGGCGTAAAAGGCTGTGGCGAGGCCGGGGCCATCGGCTCGCCGCCTGCGGTGGTGAATGCGGTGATCGATGCGCTGCATTCGGCGGGCAAGCAGGTCGGTCATATCGACATGCCGGTCAGCCCGTCGCGCGTCTGGACCGCGATGCATGGTTGATCTGATCAGGGCGGACCGGGGGCCAGCCCCCGGACCACCGAAGTATTTGGGAAAAGATGAAGCAGAAGCCCTGGGCTTTGAGACTTCAGGAGGACGAAATGTACAGTTTCGAATTTGAAAAACCCTCGACGATTGCCGAAGCGGTATCTGCGCTGGCTTCCGAGGAGGCGCAGGCGCTGGGTGGCGGGCAGACTTTGATCCCGACGCTCAAGCAGCGTCTGGCGGCCCCTGCCAGGCTGGTCAGCCTGAGCGGGATCTCCGAGATGCAGGGCGTGTGCGTCGAAGATGACGGCTCATTGGCGATCGGCGGTGCCACGACACATGCCACTGTGGCGCGGGAGGCGGCGGACAAATATCCGGCGCTGGCCGATCTGGCCGGCCATATCGGTGATCCGGCGGTGCGCAATCGCGGCACGATCGGCGGTTCGCTGGCCAACAATGACCCTGCGGCCTGTTATCCGGCGGCAGCGCTTGGATCGGGCGCGACCATCGTCACCAACGGGCGCCGGATTGCGGCGGATGATTTCTTTGAAGGCATGTTCACCACCACCCTGGCGGATGGCGAGATCATCACCTCGGTCCGGTTTCCGGTGCCGCAGACGGCAAGCTATCAGAAGTTCCTGCAACCTGCCTCGCGCTTTGCGCTTGTGGGGGTCTTTGTCGCCCGTTTCGCGGATGGCGTGAGGGTGGCCGTGACAGGAGCCAGCGAAAACGGCGTGTTTCGTTGGACCGAGGCGGAACAGGCGCTGAACAAGGAGTTCCGCGCGGACGCCCTGATGGATCTCAGGATCAATCACCTGAACATGATCGGGGACCTGCACGGCAGCAAGGAATACCGCGCGCATCTGGTCGGTGTCATGGCGCGGCGCGCGGTTCAGGCTGCGGGCTGAGCTCAACTCCGGGCATGACCTGCCACAAACGCAGGTTCACGCCCCACGGACGCGCGGAGGTTTCGGGGCTTTCCAATAGGCCCCGGTATCTTCGCGCATCGCCTCGTAGTCCGAGATGCGTTTGCGCGCCTCGTGCCCGCCTGCGGCGACGAGATGGCCGAGCAGGCATTCCAGCACCACCATCGCCCCGGCGAAGCAGCCGAAATGATGTTGCGACCGGGTGCTGACCGGAAACACGATGTCGGGATCGATCTTGGGGGCGATGATGTCGCTGTCGGAAACCAGAATGATCCGCGCCCCCCGTCCCCGTGCGAATCTCAGCGACTTGATGGTCTCGGCGGAATAGGGGGCCACCGTGACGGCCAGCAGGCAGTCGTCCTCATCCGCATCCAGCAGATCGTCCACCGCCGATCCCATGTGACGCGGGACCAGTTGCAACCCCGGCAGCGCCATGCGCCCGACATAGTGAAAATAATAGGCCAGCGCGTAACTGACCCGCGTCGCCGTGACAAAGCAGCGGCGCGACCGGGTCATGAAGTCGACGGCTGTTTCCACCTTGGCCGGGTCCATCTGCCGCAGCGATCGGGACACCACGTTGATCTCGTTGCGGGCCAGACCGGCCTGAACCTTTGCGATACCGTCACCCTGCGCCAGACTGTCCAGCCAATCAGCGCCAAGCCGTTCTTCGCCTTCGGTGACAAGAGCGTTGCGGAACGGCGCGCGAAAGTCTTCGAACCCGTCAAAGCCCATGCGGTCGGAAAGCCGAACCAGCGAGTTCGAGCTGACACCGACCTTGTCCGCCGTCAGCCGGATCGGATCAATCCCGAAATCGCCGGGGTGGTCAATGATGTATTTCGCTACGGCCTGCAGTTGCGGCGGCAGGGTGTCAATTTCCGTCCTGAGGCGGTCGATGATTTGCAAGTGTGATTGAGTCGGCATGACAAAACAAAAACATATGTTCTTATTTTTTCAAGTTGAAAACGTCGGAGGCTCCTTTCATGTAAACCACGATGCCTTCTTACCGGATGAACGTCTTGGAAAATGCCCGCACAACGCCTCAGGAAAAAAAGCGAGATCCCTACCTGCTGGTCGCGATGAACGGTGCGCGCCGAACTCATGCGGACCATCCGGCAGTTCCGCTGAGCCCTGATGAGATCGTGGCGAGCGCAGGTGCCTGTCACGCGGCCGGGGCGCAGGGGGTGCATCTGCATGTGCGCGATGATGAAGGCCGCCATTCGCTGGACGCCGGGCGCTATCGCGAGGTCATCGAGGAGCTTCGGCGAAAGGTCCCCACCATGGACATCCAGATCACCACCGAATCCGCCGGCCTTTATGATGTTCCCGAGCAACTGCATTGCCTGACACAGGTGCAGCCCGAATGGGCCTCGGTCTCGGTGCGTGAAGTTGCGCGCGCGCCGGACCTCGCAGACAGGATTTACGGGGCCTGCGCTGAACAGGACACGCGTGTTCAGCATATTGTCTATGACAAAAAGGATGCCGCACTGCTGGATCTCTGGCAGGCCAGGGGAACCGTGCGTCCGGAACAAGTGGATCGGTTGTTCGTTCTGGGCCGTTACACGGCGGGTCAGAAATCATGCCCGGACGATTTGAAGCCTTTCCTGCCAACGGGTGCGCCGTGGATGGTCTGTGCCTTTGGGCCCGATGAACACACCTGCCTGATCGAAGCGGCCCGACGCGGGGGCGATCTGAGGGTTGGATTTGAAAACAGCCTGACCGATTCTGAAAACACCCCCTGGGCCGACAACGCCGCTTCGGTTGCGGCCCTTGTTCAAGCGCTCGAAAGGAGCCGGATATGAGCCATGTATTCCCCCGCCACACCAAATCGGTTTTGCCTGTCGCCGTGGGCGGTGACGGCTGTTACCTGATCGACGCGGCGGGCAAACGCTATTTGGACTGCGGAGACGCCGCGGTATCCTGCCTTGGACATTCGAACCAGAACGTGATCCGCGCGGTTCAGGAACAGGTGGAAAAGCTGGCTTTTGCCCATACGGGCTTCATGACTTCGGACCCGGCTGAACGGCTGGCGGATTTGCTCATCGAACATGCGCCGGGAGATCTTGGCCGGGTCTATTTCGTCTCGGGCGGGTCCGAGGCGACCGAGGCCGCAATCAAGCTGGCGCGACAGTATTTCCTGGAAACCGGACAGCCAGAGCGCCGCCGCGTGATCGCCCGTCGGCAAAGCTATCACGGCAACACGTTGGGGGCGCTTTCGGCAGGGGGCAACGCCTGGCGTCGGGCACAGTTCGCGCCGCTGTTGATCGAGATGAGCCACATCCCGGCCTGCTACGAATACGCTGAAAAGCCCGAGGGCGAGAGCAGTTTTGACTATGGTCAGCGGGTCGCGAGCGAGCTGGAGGCCGAAATCCTGCGCCTTGGGCCGGAAACCGTTATGGCTTTCATGGCGGAACCTGTCGTTGGCGCAACCCTTGGGGCGGTGCCTGCGGTCGAGGGGTATTTCAAACGCATCCGCGAGATCTGCGATCAGTATGGTGTGCTGCTGATTCTCGACGAGGTGATGTGCGGTATGGGGCGCACCGGGCACCTGTTCGCCTGTGACCATGAGGGCACAGCACCGGATATCCTGTGCATCGCCAAGGGGTTGGGGGCCGGGTATCAGCCGATCGGTGCAATGCTTTGCAGCAAGACGATCTATGCCGCGATCCGCGACGGGTCGGGGTTTTTCCAGCATGGGCATACCTATGTCGGTCATCCCGTGGCAACCGCCGCCGCCCTGGCGGTGGTGACCGAGTTGACCTCGAAAGACCTGCCAGCGCGGGCAGGCGTCATGGGGGAAAAACTGCAATCGGCGCTGGAAGCGGCATTTGGTCAGCACCCGCATGTCGGCGACATTCGAGGGCGGGGGCTGTTTCGCGGCATCGAACTGGTGCGCGATCGCGACAGCAAGGAGCCGTTCGATCCGTCCTTGGGGATCGCGGGCAAGGTGAAAAAGGCAGCCCTTGAAAGCGGGCTGATCTGTTATCCCATGTCCGGCACGCGTGACGGGAAAAACGGTGATCACATCCTGCTGGCGCCACCTTTCATCATTGAAGAGGCGCAAATCGGTGAACTGGTTGAAAAGCTATCCATCGCTCTCGCCGAAGCAGTGTCCGGGTGAATGGCATAAGTCGCAAAAGGCTTGAAATGGAAAACCCCGCCAGACGCTTTCTGACGGGGTCGAAACAACGAATATCAGTCGGGTTATTTCTGCGGCAGCGGGCCGATCATCATGATCATCTGACGGCCTTCCATCTTCGGCATGTTCTCAATCTTGCCGATTTCCTTGATGTCCTCGGCCACCCGTTCCAGCAGCTCACGGCCCAGATTCTGGTGGGCCATTTCACGGCCGCGGAAGCGAAGGGTGATCTTGACCTTGTCGCCGTTTTCCAGAAACTTCACGACGTTCCGCATCTTCACATCGTAATCATGCGTATCGGTGTTGGGACGGAACTTGATCTCCTTCACCTCGATGATTTTCTGTTTCTTGCGGGCTTCGCTCTCGCGTTTCTGCTGTTCGTACTTGTATTTGCCAAAGTCCATGATCTTGCAGACCGGCGGCGTGGCGTTCGGCGAGATCTCGACCAGGTCGAGACCGGCTTCTTCGGCCATTTGCAGGGCTTTTGCGGGATGAACCACCCCGACATTTTCGCCGTCAGCGCCGATCAGGCGGATTTCGGGGGCACGGATCTTTTCGTTCACGCGCGGGCCGGTTTCGCGTTGCGGCGGCGCGTTGTGAGGTCTGCGGGCTATGGGTTCATTCCTTTGCTGATTGCAGAATAACGAGGCCGGAATTTAGACCGGCGCGTCAGCCGTTTCAAGCGGCTTCGCGCCGGCAAAGGCGGAAATATCGTCTATATGTCACAATGATACTGTGAAGAGTCCCGACAAATCGGGGGTTCTCGCCGTCTTACCCGACAAAGGCCTTTTCGATCACGAACTCTTTGGGTTCGGAATTCGCGCCCTCGCGCAGGCCGAACTCTTCGAGGATCGCCTTGATGTCGTGGTTGAACGCCAGCGAGCCACAGACCATCGCACGATCCGTTTCGGGCTTGATGCCGCCGTCGATGCCCAGATCGGCAAACACCGTGCCATCTTTCAACAGGTTGGTGATGCGGCCCATCTTGGGGCTCTCTTCGCGCGTGGTGGTGGGGTAATAGCGGATCTTGTTCCCAAAGCCTTCGCCGATCAGTTCGGCCAGCATTTCGTCCTGCTTGATGCTTTCGATCAACTGGCGGCCATATTCCAGTTCGGCCACGTCGCGGCAGGTGTGGGTGATGATCACCTCGTCGTAATCCTCGTAGGTCTGCGGCTCGCGCAGCAGCGAGGCGAACGGGGCAAAACCGGTGCCGGTGGCAAAGAACCAGATTCGCTTGCCGGGCAGCAGCGCGTCATGCACCAGCGTGCCCACGGGCTTGGGCCGCAGGATGATCTGGTCGCCGGGCTTGATATGCTGCAGCTTCGAGGTCAGCGGGCCATCCTGGACCTTGATCGAGTAAAACTCCAGTTCTTCGTCCCATGACGGCGAGGCAATCGAATAGGCGCGCAGCAGCGGTTTGCCGTTGTCACCCAGCAGGCCGATCATCACGAACTCGCCCGAGCGGAACCGCAGCGATCGAGGGCGCGACACCTTGAACGAGAACAGGCGGTCGGTCCAGTGTTTCACATCCAGAACGGTCTGGGCGTCGGGCAGGACGGGGGCTTTGACTGCGGTGGCTTCGGTCACGGATTTCATCTCTGTCATCGTTTCACTACCGGCCTGCTAGACCGGCGCCTCTCCATATTCTTTGATATACGTCATGAAAAGGGGAAAGTCTCCCCTTTTGTTAGTGTACAAATGATTGTGATGATCAGCCGCGCAGGCGGGACTGATAGTTGTGAGACTGCCAGTCGGCACGGGCCAGCCACTGATCCTCGGGCTGGCGGTTGGCAAGATTATGGTCGATCTCGACTTCATCAAATCCGCTGCGCCGTGCCATCGCATACTGGTCTGCCAGTACATGCCCCTTGGCGCGCAACCGGCCCGCATAGCCTTTCAGGCGCAGGGTGCGGGCAATGGTAAAGCCGCGGCCGTCGGCGAAGGAGGGGAAATCCACCCGCACCATCCGGGTGTTGCCCAAACGGTCGTACAGCTCGTCCGGGTCGGTATCCGAACTTACATCGAGTGCCACTACATCGTTTGCGGCATCGTCGAGGGTGACAAAGCCGTCGGTCCAGTCATCTGGGGCAAAGCCCTCATCGGTCACGATTACATTCATTTCGTCTCTCCAACGCGGACCATCTTGCCATCTACAAAATGGATGCCGCATTCTTCCTTGTTCTGATCGCGCCAGCGTCCGGCGCGGGGGTCTTCGCCTTGCTTGACGACTGATGTACAGGGCGCACAACCGATCGACGGATAGCCCTTGGCCACCAGCGGGTGCCGGGGCAGGTTGTTTTCTTCCATATAGGCGCGCACATCCTCGGGCGCCCAATGGGCCAGCGGGTTGACCTTGATCCGTCCGGTACCGTCCTCGACCTCGAAGAAATCGAGCGTCGCGCGCGTGCCCGACTGGAACCGTTTGCGCCCGGTGATCCAGCCGTCATAGCCCGCAAGCGCCCGTTGCAGAGGAATGGTCTTGCGCAGTGTGCAGCAGGCATCGGTATCCCGCAGACGCAGAGCGCCGTAAGGGTCGGAACGATCCAGATCCTCTTGATCCGCGCGTATGATCCGCACATTGCGCAGGCCCAGCCTTTCGCTGACCTCCTGCTGATAGATCAGCGTTTCGGTGAACAGCATCAGCGTATCGACAAACAGCACCGGTGTGGCCTTGTCGATCACCGCCGCCATGTGCAGCAGCACAACCGATTCCGCGCCAAAGCTGGATACCAGGACGATCTCGCCAGCCTCATCCAGTGCGCCATGCATGACGTCATGGGCGCTGTGGTGACGGAACCGGGCATTGAGCGCATCGACCTTTTCGGTCAGCGCGCTGCGATCCTTGCCCAGTTCGGTCTGGATCTCGTCAAGCGGCATTGGCCCGAGCCTCGGGGTAGAGGGCAGCCTTGAACGGTGCCATGCCCAGACGGCGGTAAGCCTGCAGGAAGCTTTCGTCGGCCCCGTCGCGCAGGTCGAGATAGGCGTAAACCAGACGTTCCACTGCCGGAACTATCTCGTCATAGGCAAAACCGGGTCCGACCCGCTCGCCAATCGCGGCGGTTTCGGTTGCGTCGCCGCCCAGCGTGATCTGGTAGTTTTCCACGCCCGCGCGGTCGAGGCCCAGAATTCCGATATGACCGACATGGTGGTGACCACAGGCGTTGATGCAGCCCGAGATCTTGATCTTCAGTTCGCCGATGTCGTTTTCCAGCTTCAGTTCTTCGAACCGGGTTGCAATCTGTTGTGCGACCGGGATCGACCGCGCCGTCGCCAGCGCGCAATAATCCATACCGGGGCAGGCGATAATGTCACTGATCAGGCCGATATTGGCGGTGGCCAGTTCGTATTCCTTCAGCTTCGCATGGATCGTGGGCAGGTCCGACTTGTGAACATGCGGCAGGATCACGTTCTGCTCGTGGCTGATGCGCAACTCGTCATAGGCGAACTCTTCGGCCAGATCGGCCATCACGCGCATCTGCTCGGCAGTTGCGTCACCCGGCGTCTGGCCATGCTTCTTGATCGAGATCGTGACAATCGCGTGGTCCGCGTTTTTGTGCGGCGCGATGTTGGTATCGACCCACGAGCGGAAAACCGGGTCGTTGGTATAGGCGCTTTCAAACGACGCGACCGAAGCTTGGCGGAAGGCAGGCGGCGCAAAGTGGCCCTTGATCTCTTCCAGCAGGTTCATATCCGCGCCTTTGAACTGCGGGCGCACCTTCAGAAATCGTTCGTTGACCTTGGCGCGGATAGCGTCGATGCCATGCTCGTGCACGGTGATCTTGATGCGCGCCTTGTACTTGTTGTCGCGGCGGCCGATCTGGTTCCACACGGAAACGGTGGCTTCAAGATAGGCCAGCAGATCATCAAAGGCGACGAACTCGGACAATTCCTTGCCGATCATGGGTGTCCGACCCAGACCACCGCCGACGATGACACGGGCGCCCAGTACCCCGTCACGTTCGACCAGTTGCAGGCCGATGTCATGCGCCTTGATCACGGCGCGGTCGTTTTCGGACCCGGTGATGGCAATCTTGAACTTGCGCGGCATGAACTGGAATTCCGGGTGGTCGGTCGACCACTGACGCAGAAGCTCCGCATACGGGCGTGGATCAGCGACCTCATCTGCGGCGGCACCCGCAAAGTGGTCGGCGGTCACGTTTCGGATGGTGTTGCCGCTGGTCTGAATGGCGTGCATGCCAACTTCGGCCAGCGCATCCAGCATGTCCGGCACGTCCTTCAGCTTGGGCCAGTTATACTGGATGTTCTGCCGCGTGGTGAAATGGCCATAGCCCTTGTCCCACTTCTCGGCCAGCAGGGCCAGTTGCCGCATTTGCGCGCTGTTGAGCGTGCCATAGGGTACCGCGACACGCAGCATATAGGCGTGCAACTGCAGATAGAGGCCATTCATCAGGCGCAGCGGCTTGAACTCATCCTCGGTCAACGACCCGTCAATGCGGCGCTCGACCTGGGCGCGGAACTGGGCGTTGCGTTCGGCGAGGAAGGCGTGATCAAACTCGGAGTAGCGATACATGGTTTGCTGTCCTTGTTGCAGCCCCGAACCCGGGGCCTAGATGGGGAGAAGGGACCTGTTTCAGGTCCGGGGCTGCGGGGAAGATTCCTGTTTGCCGTGGGCATAGTTGGACGGACCAGTCCGGCGGAAATCTTCCCGGAAATGCGTTGGCTCGGGGCCGTTCGCACCCGGCAGAGCATCGGCCAGATAAACCCCGACCACCTTGCCGGTTTGCTGTTCGGCATCGAGCAGGCGCAATTGCGCGTGGGCTTCGTCGGTGATCAGCTCTGCTTCGGACAACTCGCGCGACCAGCGGTCGTCCTCGGTCAGATAAACGACGTCGCCTTCCAGCAGATCATTGGCGGTGACGATTTTGGGCGTGAATGCGCGGGCCATCAGGTAAACTCCTTGTTAAAAATCCGTCACGTCCCGACCCGCGACAAGCGGTCGGGGGGCTGTCAAAATCAGGGTGTCCAAGTTGGCGTACGTCGTGGGCATTGGTAGTCCGTGCGATGTGTTTGACTTGCTCTGCAATATAGGAAATATTCCCGGTAATTCGCCATACGGGCGAATAAATAAGGACGCATGTTCCGGTTTTATAAGAAAACGGAACATTGGTTTCGAATATGGGGAAAAACAGGAATGACGATGCGCCTGGACGACACGGATCGAAAAATTTTGGCCGAGCTGCAACGCGATGCCAGCCAGTCTCTGGACGAAATCGCCAGCCGCGTGGGCAGTTCCAAGACCCCGGTCTGGAATCGAATCCGCAAGCTCAAAAGCGCGGGCGTGATCGGGCAGCAGACGGTTTTGCTGGATGCCGAGGCGCTGGGGTTCGAAGCCACGTTCTTTGTACTCATCCGCACCTCCGAGCATGAGGCCGAATGGCAGAAACGGTTTCTGCAAGCCTTGCGAGATCGCCCCGAAGTGCAGGAGGCCCACCGCCTGGCGGGCGACATCGACTATATCCTCAAGGTCAGGGTGAAAAACGCCCGCGCTTATGACGCTTTCTATCAGGCGTTGATTTCGGAAGTGCGCGTGCACAACGTCACCGCGTTGTTGTCGATGGAAGAGATCAAGTCCACCACGATGCTGCCGCTTGACGCGCTGTCAGATGGCTGAGGTCGCCAACTAACACCGGACCATCAGCGACTCGAGTCCGTGGAAATGATAGCTGTTGGAATACCTTGGCTTTCCAACAAGGTGCAGGCCGGGGCAGCGTTCGAACAGGATCGGCAGCGCGATCCGCATTTCCAGCCGCGCCAGTGGTGCGCCGACGCAGAAATGCAGGCCTGCGCCAAAGCTGGTGTTGGTCTGGATCTGCCGCGACGGATCGAACAGTTCGGGCTGCTGCCACATCGCCGGGTCGTGGTTCGCGGCGCCCAGCAGCAGCGCCACCTGATCGCCACGTTGGAACCGATGGCCGCAGACTTCGACCGGTTCATAGGCATAGCGCGTGAACATATGCAGCGGCGGATCGAACCGCAGTATTTCCTCGACCGTTCGGTCGATCGCGCCTGGCGCAAGAACCGTCGGATCGGTTCCGGTTTCCAGCAAAGCTTTCACACCGTTGCCAAGTGCGTGAACCGTTGCCTCATGGCCGGCATTCAGCAACAGTATGCAGGTCGCGATCAATTCGTCGGTCGACAGCCGCTCGCCCTCTTCCTCGGCGGAGATGAGCCGCGTGATCAGATCGTCGCGTGGGTCCGAGCGGCGTTGCCCGACATAGTCCCGCAGAAAATCGGTGAACTCCTGCGCCGCTCGCGCCGCCGTCTCTTCCGTTTCCCGTGTCCGGCTGGCCTGGTACATCGCCACCATCGCGTGCGACCAATGCAGCAGCTGTGGCGCCATAGCTTCGGGTACCCCCAGCAGGCGGCAGATGGTGATAACCGGCACCTGGGTGCAATAGGCCTGCAACAAATCGAAAGGCCCATCTGGAAACCTGTCCGCCAGATCATGACACAGCGCTTCGATGTCGGGGGCCAGCGCCGCGATCGCGCGCGAGGTAAAGGCCCGCAGAACCAGCGCCCGCAGGCGGGTATGCCGGGGCGGCTCGGCCTCCAGCAGGCTGTGCGCCTCGACGGCCAGCCAGGGCGCAAGATGTGACGGACCCTCGGTGGCGAGTTCGACAGGAATCTCGCGCCCGAACCGCCGGTCGCGCAACAGGCCGTGAACAAGGTCATAACTCAGCGCAGCGGGCTTGCCATAGTCGGCCCAGTATACAAGCGGCCCCTCGGCCCGTGCGGCCTGATAGACCGGATAGGGGTTCTGGACAAAACCGGGTTCGGTCGGGTTCTGGTGCAGCGTCTTCATCGGCTGCACACTTGCCATGAGGCGCTGTGAATGCAAGACCCTAGAACATGCAAAGAGTCCTGATCATTCTTGGTTTCCTGTGCGCCGTCGGGCTGCTGTCCGTCGGGGTCTGGACATATGGGTATCGTCAGGCATTGTCTCAGCTCAGTGAAAAGGCCGAAGCTGATCTTGAACTTGCCGCTGACCGGCTGACCGCGCAAATGCAGGTCTATCAGGAACTGGCGGTATTGATGGCCGATCACCCCGTCTTGCGAAGGCTCGAAACGCCAGCGCAACAACAGGCGGCGCAGGCCATGCTGCTGGATGTGGCCGACAAGACCGCCGCGGAAAACATGATGTATATTGATCGGAATGGGCGGGTGCTGGCCGCGGCGCAGCCGGTCGAGCAAGACAGCATGGCCGAGCACCCCGCCTTCAAGCGCGCCATGCAGGGTGCGCTGGGCAGTGCGCATGGGTTTCTGCCGGCCAGCGGCGACAGGTTCTATACCTATGTCGCACCTGCCTTCGGCCCTTCGGGGCAGGTCGAGGGCGCGCTGATGGTCGATGCCGATGTGCAGGATGTCGAGCAGACCTGGCGTGGCAGCACCGAGACGGTGTTCTTCATCGACGCGGACGGGATCGTCTTTATTTCAAACCGGTCCGACCTGCTGTTCTGGCGTCGCGACGACGGGCAACCGGGGCTGACACCACCGGGAGGAGAGCCTGTCGATTTCGCCTCCACGCGGGTTGGCGGGCATGAGATATGGAAGCTGAACTGGGCCCGCTATCTGCCCGGTCGCGCCTTGCATCTGACGCTTGATCTGCCTGTGATCGACATGACCGCCGAAGTGCTGGTGGATGTGGGGCCGGCCCGACGACTGGCGACGTTGCAGGCGGCGGCGGTGGCGGCCATCTGCCTGGCGTTCGGCGCGATGCTTTATCTTGCCACCGAACGCCGCCGGACGCTGGCAGAGGCAAATCTGGTTCTGGAAAGCCGGGTGGCGCAACGTACCCGTGCGCTGACGGCGGCCAACACCGCCCTGCGCCGCGAGGTTGTCGAGCGGCAAGAGGCCGAGGCCGCGCTGAAGCGCGCCCAGGCGGATCTGGTGCAGGCGGGCAAGCTCAGCGCTCTGGGGCAGATGTCGGCGGGGATCAGCCACGAGCTCAACCAGCCGCTGATGGCAATTCAGCAGTTTGCCGACAATGGCGCGGCGTTTCTGGAACGTGGCAAGGATGAGCGGGCCAGTGAAAATCTGGGCCGCATCTCGCAGATGGCGGCGCGCATGGCGCGGATCATCAAGAATCTGCGCGCCTTTGCCCGCAACGAAAGCGAGCCGATGGGCAAGGTCGATCTGGTGCAGGTGCTGAACACCGCCGTTGAACTGACCGAGGCTCGCCTGCGGGCTGACGCCGTGACGCTGGACTGGCAGCCGCCCGACGCACCGGTTCTGGCCTGGGGCGGCGAGGTGCGGTTGGTGCAGGTTTTCGTCAATCTCATCAACAACGCCGCCGACGCCATGTCCGAGCATCCAGACAAGCACATCTCGATCACCTTTGCGACCGGCGACCGGCTTTCGGTTTCGGTGCGCGATACCGGTCCGGGCATCAAGGACCCGGAACGGATATTCGAGCCATTCTACACCACCAAGGCGGTCGGTACCTCAGAAGGCATGGGGCTGGGCCTGTCGATTTCGTATGGTTTGGTGCAGAGTTTCGGCGGTGAGATCAAAGGCGCGAATACGCCGGATGGCGCCGAATTCACGGTCGAACTGGACCATTATCGCGAGGAACAGGCCGCATGATCCGCAAGGTTCTTTTGGTGGATGACGATGCGGCGGTGCGCGAGGCGCTGGGTCAGACGCTGGAGCTGGCGGATTACGAAGCTATAACAGCCAGTTCCTTTGTTGCCGCCAAGGATCATATCCGCCCGGATTTTCCCGGTGTGATCCTGTCCGATATCCGCATGCCCGGGCGCGACGGGTTTCACCTGTTGGGATATGCGCAAGGCATCGACCCGGACTTGCCGGTGATCCTGCTGACCGGCGAGGGCGACATTCCGATGGCGGTTCAGGCGATGGGGCAGGGGGCATTCGACTTTCTCGAAAAACCCTGCGCTTCTGCCGATCTTCTGGACGTTCTGGAACGGGCTTTCGATATCAGGTCGGCCGTACTGGAAGACCGGGCGCTGAAACGGCAACTGGAAAGCGGCGACCCGGCGGCGCGGATGCTCTTTGGCGTGTCGGCCCAGGCCGAAGCGCTGCGGGAAAAGGTTCGCAGCGTTGCGCCAACAAGGGCCGAGGTGCTGGTAACCGGCCCGCCGGGCAGCGGCATTTCAAAGGTGGCCGAAGTCATTCACCTGATGTCGCCCTCGGCTCAGGGACCTTTCGTGAAGCGGCCCGCCTCCGGTCTGGATGCCGAGGAGTTTTCCCGGCTTTGCAATGATGCGGCTGGCGGGTCGATTTATCTTGACGAGGTTTCCGCCATGCCCGAAGCGACCCAATACGCCGTTCTGGAACGGCTGGAGCAGGGGGCGGGACTGCGCGTTCTGGCCGGAACCACCAGCGATCTGGCCAATCTTGCCGCCGGCGGCAAGTTCAATCCGGACCTGTTCTATCGCCTTGATGTGATGCGCGTTCGCATTCCGTCGCTGTCCGAACGTCCCGAAGATATCCCGGTGATTTTTCGCCACTATGTCGGGCAGGCCGCCGAACAGGCCGGCATCCCGGAACCTGAAATCAGCCAGGATCATCTGGCCGGGTTGATGGCGCAGGACTGGCCAGGCAATGCGCGCTCGCTCATGTCGGCGGCCATGCGGTTTGTTCTGGGAATGCCCGAAGATGTCGCGCAGGCATCTGACCTTGGGCTGACGGAACAGATGGCAAGGGTGGAACGCAGCCTTTTGACGGCGGCACTTGGACGGCACAACGGCAGGGCGGCCGAAGCGGCGAAGGCGCTGAAACTTCCAAGAAAGACATTTTACGACAAGCTCGCCAAATATGGCATTCGTCCCGACGCTTACCGCCGCTGACGGCGTCGGAAAATGGTCCGACACACCTGCCGGGGAAGACTGTCCAAGTCGACCCTTGGCGTATTCCCGACTTGACTGAACCGCAGACCTGCCCGTTACTGAAGGTCAAGGGAGGCCAGAATGGGAAAAAAGTCAAAGTCCGAATTGGCGGCCGAAGCCAAGGAAGTGTCCGGCATCATCGCGGCAGCCCGAAAGATCAGGCACAACTTTGCCCTGTTTCATGGGCCGGACGACCTGATCTTCAAAGCGCATAAGTCCAAGAACAAGTCCGCGCTCAGAAAGATGGCCAAGGACGATGGCGCCGGTGCAAAAGGCGCCGTGGGCGCGCTCGAAGTTGACGGGAAGATTGCCGACCTGATTGTCGAAGACCCCGACTCGACGCCAGCGAACTTTGCCAAGACCTTTCGCAAATATCTCAGCGCTCGTGGCATCAAGATGAAAGTGCGCTTGCTGTCCGAGACGGGCGATGTCATCGACGACGGCGACGAAGAGGACACAGGCAAACCGGATGCGCCCGCAGAACTTGGCGACGACATCGAGAAGGTGCTGGAAAAGATCGCCAGCCATTTCGATGCAATGAAGGTGCCCCTGGTGCGCAGCCTGAATTCCGCGCCTCCCGATCATCGCGAAAAGATGGCCAAGGTGGCTGCCCTCTATAAAAAGGCAATGACCGCAAAAAGCCCGGATAACGCGGTCAAGGCGCTGACTGCGTTGCGGAAACTGGTCATGTCCACACCGTCGGCGGTGCGGCTGTCCGACTGCCTGAAATCCGCTGGCGAGGATCCGAAGGAACTCGGAAAACTGGACGGGATGGTCAAATCCTGCGCGGCACGCGTCAAGGCTGAACCGGAATTCATGGATCAGGCCTTTCCCGAAATGCGTGACATGCGAAAGGCATTGAAAGGTGCGCTGTCCAGGAAACCACCACCCGACAACGCGACCGAACTTCAGGCGATCAAAGACGAGATGGATGCGCTGTTTTTCGATCACGTGGACAAGCCGCCCAAGGCGCATGGCCCAGAATGCCATGGGCCGGGATTGTCGATCCAAAACCAGGAAGACCGGATATTAAAGAAAAAGAACCCGCGCACCGGAAAAAAGTTCAAGGGCAAACCGGTTCACAAGGCCTCGAACTTCACCGACAAGGGCGCCTATGTCGACAGCCAGATGGCCTTGCGGACACAGGCGTTGGCGCATATCGAAACCAACAAGATTTCGCCACCGCCGAAAGGGGCTCAACCCGTCAGGTTGGTACCGCCGATGGAAGCAAAGCTGGTTGATGTCCTTGGCGCGCAATGGAAAAACTACGTTCAAGGGGTCAAGCGCAAGAAGAAGAAAGGTCAGCCCGACACCTGCATAGACGCAACCTGGGGTCCCAACAGCACGTGCAAGGCGATCTATGACCTTTTGGACGACGGAACCTTGCGATTGGTGACGCTTTATCCCAATCCGGTCGCATGACGGGGCGGACAGGAAGACCGGCAATGAAACCTGAAGACGGAGACTCAAGACATGGCTGACCGCGATCCCATGCAGGTACTGAATGACATGGCCGGTGGGTATCTGAATCCCCAGGCCTACGACCTGGAGGACCTGAAGGCGTTTCTTGAAGAGGCGCACAATGCCGAAGCTGCACAAAAGTTCAAATCCGCCCTGGCCGAGACCGTGAACGGAAATGGCATGAGCCGAGCGGCATGGGAACAAACGACGGACGACGAGTTCGATGATGACGAGGAATGGCAAGCCTATCTGGCGTCTGTTCAGGCGTTCCTGTTCAACGGTGGACCCTATCCCTTTCCCGATGACGACGAAGAATGAATTCAAGACAGGCAAGCGCATGGAATTCAGATCGTGACCATCGATCCCGAGATCTGTCAGTGGTGATCGAACGCAATCTCCGGTCACGCTCAGGATAATGTTTGGCGGCACAGTTGGGCCGCACTTCCGCAACAAGCGAATCAAGTTGTGCGAAATCCCGCACTAGGGCCGCCGAGAGAGTGCGGATTTCCGCACACGATTCGCCTCGCCCACAACGACATCCCGCGGACGGGCTATTTACCCTGTTGTAAAAAATAGAAAAAAATAAGAAGGGGGCAAGGTTTCACAAATCGTTGAGCCAAGCTTCATGATTCGCTTCACTCCCTCACAGCGGCGTCTGTCCGGCGTCCGACAGAGATTTTACTGAACTTCGGGAGGAGTAGAGAAATGAAATTCCTGACTACCGCAGCCACCGCCCTGGCGCTGTCCGTCACCGCCACCGCAGGTTTTGCCGCCTGTGATGACGGTGAAATCGTGGTCAAATTTGCCCACGTCACCAACACCGACAAGCACCCCAAGGGGATTGCAGCCTCGCTGCTGGCCGATCGGGTGAACGAAGAGATGAATGGCGTCATGTGCATGGAGGTGTTCCCCAACTCGACGCTCTACAATGACGATCAGGTCCTCGAAGCGATGCTGCAGGGCAACGTCCAACTGGCGGCCCCCTCGCTGTCCAAGTTCGAAGCCTTCACCAAGCAATTCCAGATTTTCGATCTGCCTTTCATGTTCAAGAACATCGAGGCCGTCGACGCATTCCAGAAATCCGACACCGGTCAGGCGATGAAAGAGTCGATGACACGCCGCGGATTGCTGGGACTGGAATTCTGGCATAACGGCATGAAACAGATGTCGGCCAAGAAACCTCTGATGACGCCGCAAGACGCCCAGGGTCTCAAGTTCCGCGTACAGCCCTCGGACGTGATCGTTGCCCAGATGGAAGCGCTGGGTGCCTCGCCGCAGCCGATGGCCTTTTCCGAAGTCTATGGCGCGCTGCAGACCGGCGTTGTCGACGGGCAGGAAAACACCTGGTCAAACATCTATGGCCAGAAGTTCTTTGAGGTTCAGGACGGTATCACCGAAACCAACCATGGCATCATCGACTATCTGGTCGTGACGTCGGTGGACTGGATCGACAGCCTTGATCCGGCGGTGCGCGAGCAGTTCACGACGATCCTGAGTGAAGTGTCTGATGAGCGCAACTCCGCCGTGGGCGAAGTTGATGCAAGCGCCCGCCAGTCGGTTCTGGATGCCGGTGGCGTGATCCGTGAACTGACGCCCGAACAGCGTCAGGACTGGGTCGACACGATGAAACCTGTCTGGGACAAGTTCGAGGCCGGGATCGGCGCCGACAACATTGCCAAGGCGCAGGAATTCAACGCCTCAAGCTGATGCGACGATCTGGGCGGCCCGCGATGCGGGCTGCCCTTCCTGACGCTTCGAACGAAACGCATCTTGCTCCCGGAGAGAGATCATGTCCCGTCCGTCGCATGACACGGCTGGCCAGTCGGTTTCCACACTTGGCCGCGTGATCAACAACATCGAGGAGACCGGCATCGCGGTCATTCTCGGGCTGATGACAATACTGACCTTCATCAACGTGGTGCTGCGCTACGTGTTCAACAGTTCCCTGATCTGGGGACTTGAAGTCGTCCTGATCCTGTTCGCCTGGCTGGTGATCTTCGGTATCAGTTACTGCGTGAAAATCACCGCGCATCTTGGCGTCGATGTGGTCATCAACCTTCTGAAACCTGGTGGGCGGCGCATTCTGGCGCTGGTTTCAGGCGCTTGCTGCATTGCTTATGCGATGCTTTTGCTCAAAGGGTCGTGGGATTACTGGGCGCCGTTTGCGGCATTGCAGCCAACCGAAGGCCGCTGGTTCCCGCTTGGCTTTACCGAAGGCGTTCGGGACCGGGCATTCTATGTAACCGATCAGGTTCCGATGCTGGGAATCTTCCGCTGGCTGGAACCATTGATCAACTATGGCGATACCTACGAAAAGCTGCCGCGGGTCATCCCCTATTTCATTCTGCCTTTCGGGTCGGCGCTGCTGCTGTTGCGGTTCGTGCAGGCGTTCATTGGCGTTGCCACGGGAGCCCGTGAAAGTCTGATCGTCAGTCACGAAGCTGAAGACGCCGTGGCCGAAGCCGCAGCACAGAACAAGGAATAAACCGATGGATGTTGTCATTCTGTTTGCAATGGTCATTGGTTTTTTGCTGATTGGCGTGCCGATCGCGATTTCGCTGGGCCTCAGCTCGATCATCTTTCTTCTGGCCTTCTCCGATACGTCGCTGGCCTCGATTGCGCAAAGCCTCTATCAGGCGATGGCGGGGCACTACACGCTGTTGGCAATCCCTTTCTTCATCCTTGCGTCCAGCTTCATGTCTACCGGCGGCGTGGCCAAACGCATCATCCGCTTCTCAATCGCCTGTGTCGGGCATCTGCGCGGCGGATTGGCGATTGCGGGCGTGTTTGCCTGTATGCTGTTTGCGGCGCTGTCCGGGTCCTCGCCGGCTACCGTTGTTGCCATCGGCACTATCGTGATCGCGGCCATGAGGCAGGCCGGGTATACCCGCGAATTTGCTGCGGGCGTGATCTGTAACGCCGGTACGCTGGGCATCCTGATCCCGCCCTCGATTGTCATGGTGGTCTATGCTTCGGCCACCGATGTCAGCGTGGGGCGGATGTTCCTTGCCGGGGTCATCCCAGGCGTTCTCGCCGGTCTGATGCTGATGGTCACCATCTATATCATGGCAGTCCTGCGCGGCATGCCCAAGGGCGAATGGCAGGGATGGGGAGAGGTCTGGGCATCCTTCCGCGACGCGTTCTGGGGATTGATGCTGATCGTCATCATCATGGTGGGTATCTACGGCATCCCCGGCGTCACCGGCGCGATCTTCACGCCTACCGAAGCTGCAGCCGTCGCGTCTGTCTATGCCTTCATCATTGCGATGTTCGTCTATCGTGACATCGGCCCGCTGCGCCCGCGCGAGGCACGCAGTCTTTCCGCTGCGGCGGTGACCGAGGGACTGCCCGAGCCAAAGCCGCTGTCGCTTTTGGACAAGCCTCAAGCCCTGGTCACGGCGTTCTTCCACAGCGACACCAAGCACACGCTGTTCGATGCGGCCAAGCTGACCGTCACGCTGATGTTCATCATCGCGAACGCGCTGATCCTCAAGCATGTGCTGACGGATGAACAGATACCTCAGGCCATCGCGGGGTCGATGCTGAACGCTGGTTTCGGCCCGGTGATGTTCCTGGTGATCGTCAACGTGATCCTGCTGATCGGCGGTCAGTTCATGGAGCCCTCTGGCCTGATCGTCATCGTGGCGCCGCTGGTCTTTCCGATTGCCATCGAACTGGGCATCGACCCGATCCATCTGGGCATCATCATGGTGGTCAACATGGAAATCGGCATGATCACGCCGCCAGTGGGCCTGAACCTCTTCGTCACTTCCGGCGTGGCGGGGATGCCGATGATGAGCGTGGTGCGCGCGGCGCTTCCCTTCCTCGCCGTGCTCTTCGTGTTCCTGATCATGGTGACCTATATCCCCTGGCTTTCGACACTCTTGCCGACTGCGCTAATGGGGCCGGAAATCATCGTGAAATAACACAAAACCGGACTGCTGAACAAAGCCGGGCCTGATCCAGGCCCGGTTTTCACGGTCTCGCTGATCACGGCAATGTCATCGGAGGAAGACACCGGATGTTTGCCGTTGGCGAAATCCGTGTCAGGATGGCGCCATGCGCCCCAGTCTTACGACGCCCTCATGAAACGCCGCCTTGCCGCCATAATGGCCGCGGATGTCGTCGGGTTTTCGACCCTCATGAGTGCAGACGAAGACACAACCCTTTCCGCCCTTCGTGCGCACCGGGCCGAGGTGTTCGACCCCGAGGTCGAACGCTACGGTGGGCGGATCGTCAAGCTCATGGGAGACGGGGCGCTTGTCGAATTCGGCTCGGTGGTCGACGCCATCGAGTGCAGCCGTTCAATCCAAACCACTCTTCACGCCGGGGACGGGCCGATCAATCTTCGCATCGGCGTGAACATGGGCGACGTGATTGCCGACGGCGATGACATATATGGCGACGGGGTCAACATTGCTGCGCGGCTCGAAACCCTGGCCGATCCCGGCGGCGTGT